>JADGRN010000002.1 GCA_017880825.1 Methylophilaceae bacterium
GTCAGCGGATTTTTGATCTCGTGTGCCAGACGTCTTGCCACTTCGCCCCAGGCAGCGTCGCGCTGGGCTTGCATCAGTGTGGTGATGTCATCAAACACGACGACGAAACCGCTATCCGCGCCCATTGGCAGGCGCGTACCTCGCAGCAGCACGGTCTGCCGCCCCTGTCGACCCGCAATCTCTATTTGCTCCTGCCATTCTCCATCCCCAGCCCGCCAAAAACATTCAAGGACAAGCTTGACGAATGGCTCCAGGGCAGGTTCCTGCTGAGAAAGCTGGGTAAATGGCTGGTTGGCTGCGTTTTCCAGATTAGTGCCGAGGATATGGCTCGCCGCCAGATTGTATGTACGCAATTGAGCTTGGTCATCCAACGCAATCACACCCGATGACAGATGGGCGAGGATGGTTTCCAGATAACCGCGCGCCGCTTCAACCCTGGCCCGATTGCGTTCCGCGGCTTGCGTGGCTTCGGATAACTGACGCATCATGCTATTGAATGACTGCACCAATATACCCAGTTCGTCTTTGCCATGAGCCGGCAAGATGGTGGTGTAGTCACCCCGCGCTATAGCGCGCGTGCCCTCAGCCAATACGCTCAATGGTGCCGACAGGCGTCGGCTCAACACGAAGGCAATCGCCACTGCAGATAACATGGCCAACATCAGTACCAGTGTGAGTGTCAGCGCGAATACCTCCTTCAGTGATTCGCGGCTGTAAGACAGCTCCTGATAATCCTGATAGACCTCTTGCACCGATTCTGCGGTATTCGAGAGTGTCTTGGGTACTGGCTGCAGCAGTTGCAAAATGCGTGTCTCACCGGTCAGATCGGCTACGTTCACTGGCGCCAGTACCCGCAGATATAGTCCCTTATTGAGGATAGGCTCAATCGTGCCGTAAACATGCTGCCGCGCCTGACGCAGTTGCCGCACGCTGGGTAACTCTGGCAGAAAGCTCGAAGGATCATTGCTGGAAAAAGCCAGGATTCGACCCTGCGGTGACAACAAAACGGCATCCTGCACGCCACTCTTTTCACGTAAGTCATTGAGAATGGTCAGGTGCGAGCTGATCGGCTGAAATGCCAGCGAAAGTGCCATGCTTTCGCCTTTTTCCTTGATGTCTGCCAGCATGATATCCAGTGCACTCTGGCCGAGCCGCAAGCCACCCTCAAGCGCAGCCTCGACCTTGACATTGAACCAGGACTCGATGGAACGCGTAAGAAAATTCACCGACACTGCATACACCACCAACCCGGGAATAATCGCCATTAAGGCAAACGCGCCAAGCAGGCGCAGGGTCAGACGGCTGCCCATGACACGTTCGCGCATCTGGCGATAAAGTCGCCAAAGCTGGATGCCGATAAGGACTGTCAACAGAACCGCCAGTGCGATATTGAGTATCAGCAGGACGGTGTAATTATGGCCGGAAGCCGCGGTATTAGCACTGGCATGGGAAAGCAGGTAAAGCAGGACTGCGCCGAGAGCGGCGCAAATAAAGACTATATACTTCATCTACAAGGCAAAGGAAGGCGTCCAACGATAGCGTTCCGAAACCAGATTCCACGCTTCGGAACTCAGTGCATCAACTTGCAATGGCTTAGGCAAACGCGATTGATCTAGCCTGACACGCAATGCAGCTTGGTAGTTCTCGCCCTTTTTCAGCAATGATTTTTCCAGCACCACCCAGTCACGGAGATGGGAAAACTCTTCTTTTGCCTCTTCCAGCGTGGCAAAAGTTTTCTGATGATTGGCGCTATTAATTAAATACTGCCGGGATAAGGCGTGGTAACTGAAGCCAACCCGTTGGCTGGTGCTGACAATCTCATCATCAAACCAGTATTGATGCGGCGAAACCACTTGGAACTCAATAAGAAAATTGAGCGGCACGCCCTTATTAAGGGCTTCTTCGACTTCCGGGCTGAAATTCAGCTCGAAATCGGCATTGAGCATATAAGCTTCTTCGCCGGCCACCAGCTCCGCTGCCTTGATATGCAATTTACCGGATGCTGCCCAGGCCAAGCTGGCAATACAGAGCATCAGCAGGCAGCCCCAAAAGGCCAGCGTTCTAATTTTTTTGCAGTACCGCATAGAAAAATCCATCATGTTCCGCACAAGGTAGTAACTGCCCGCTTTCCGGATGCTGCAACAGCAACTGCCTGGCATCAGTCTGATGCCTCAGAAATGCATCGATTTGACGTTGATTTTCCTCAAGGAAAATCGAACACGTCGCATAAAGTAATTTACCACCGTTTGCCAATAGCCGCCACAAACCTTGTAGCATTAAAGCCTGTTGTCTGCTAAATGAGGATATATCGGCCTCACGGCGCAGCCATTTGATATCAACGTGGCGTCGCACAATGCCGGAAGCAGTACAGGGCACATCGGCCAGAATGCGGTCGAAAGGCTTTCCGTCCCACCATGCAGAAGGATTGGCGGCATCCCCGGTAAATAATTGCGCATTAAACCCCAGACGATCGAGATTGCTGCGAGTCCTGTGCAGTCGCTGAGTGTCGCTATCCACTGCCACCATATCAACTTCGGCAAGCTCCAGAATATGGCCCGTTTTCCCGCCAGGTGCACAGCAGGCATCGAGCACACGCATGCCGGCGCTAACATCCAGCAGCGGCCCTGCCAGTTGGGCGCCGTAGTCCTGTACCGATACTTCGCCCTGGGCAAATCCCGGCAGTTTATCTACCGCCACGGCGTGCTGCAGCATCACCGCATCGCCGCCCAAATGGCGCGCCGCAACACCCGCCTCTATCAATTTACGGCAATAAGTTTCAGCATCTGCGAGCCGTCGATTAACACGCAAAGTCAGCGGCGGGTGCTGGTTGCCCGCCTCTAATATGACTTGCCACTGTGCCGGGTAGTTTGCCTTGAGTTTTTCTATCCACCAGCGCGGGTAGGAATACTGCGCCACTTCGTCGTCAGCGATGATGGCCATCAATTCTTCCCTGCGTCTTAAAAAATTACGCAGTACGCCATTCACCAGGCCTTTGGCCCAGGGTTTTCGCAGTTGCGTCGCCGCCATTACCGCCTGATCAACCACGGTATGCTTAGCCGCCTGGTCAAACTCCAGTTGATAGAGGGCAACCAGCAACAAGCAGCGTGCGCGCTCATCTGGTAAAGGCTTCTCCAGCAACTGGGTAAGCAAGGCCTGCAGGCGCCCATAAAAACGCAGCGTGCCATAGCTCAGATCCTGGGCTACAGCACGCTGTTGTGGGGTGATATGTGGATGTTCGCGCCACAGGTTTTGTAGCGCCAGAGTCAGATTACGTCCGCCCAAAACTTGGCTGACGGCTGTTGCGGCAATTTGCTGGGAGATGCGCAAGAGGCTAGCGCAACTCAGTTATTATTGTCGCCGCCATTAGCGCATAGCCATAAGACGGGCGACACGTTCTTCGGTTTGCGGATGGGTGCTGAACAGCCCTTGGATACCGCCGGCAGACAAGGGGTTGCGGCTCGTCAATGATATAGGCCTTGGACATGGGCAACTGGGCATTTTGTGCCAGTTCACGTACTATGCGGTAAAACCGCGGTGCGCTTTGCTCATCGAGTTCTTGAGCGTTGTACATGCTTAATACTGCCTTATCGGAAAACCAATAGGCATAGACATTCATCACAGCGGCAATCGCCAGTGCGGTCAACATGCCACCCGCGCCGCCCAGCGCTGCTCCCACTGCGCCAAACAGGGCAACGATGCCAGCCAGCAGAACGGAAGTCTTTAACCAGTTACCCAACATTTTTTACCTTCTCCAAGAAGCTACCCATGAAGACTTTAAAATAGTGCCGAACTCGTAGAATTCAAGCGCCGAAGCGATCACCAGGTTGTAACGGCTTACCCGTCAGAAACTGTTTTGCGCCTAAGCGTTTGCCGCCCGGCATTTGTAATTCTTCAATACGCAGCAAGCCATGACCACAGCCGACTACAATACCATTACTTACATCCACTATACGTCCAGGCTCGGCCTTGCCATCTATCGCATGTGCCATCCATATCCTGCATATCTCGCCATGCAGAATGGATTGCGCCACCGGGAATGGGTTAAAGGCACGGACCTTTCTGGATAATTGCTGGGCGCTAGTTGCCCAGTCCAGCACCGCTTCAGCTTTGGTCAATTTGGCGGCATAGGTTACTCGCGTTTCATCTTGCGCTTCGCCGACTAATTTACCCTGCGCTACCAGCTGACTCATGGTTTCTACCATCAACCGCGCGCCTATTTGCGCCAGGCTGTCATGCAGGGACTGTGCAGTGTCGTCTTCGCTAATCGGCACCGCGCCGCGCAATAACATCGCCCCGGCATCCAGTGCAGGCAGCACTTCCATGATGGTGACACCGGTTTCGGCATCGCCTGCCAGTATCGCGCGCTGGATAGGCGCCGCGCCGCGCCAGCGCGGCAACAACGAAGCGTGAATATTGAAGCAGCCGAACCGCGGCATTTGCAGTACAGTGCGCGGAATAATAAGACCGTAGGCCGCCACAATCATGGCATCTGCCTGTTCGCTGGCGATACGCGCCTGCGTCGCTTCATCCCTTAACGTCTCGGGCTGAAAAACCACAAGTTGTCGACTAAGCGCCAGTTCCTTGACCGGGCTGGCCTTGAGTTTCATGCCGCGTCCGGCAGGGCGATCTGGCTGGGTGAGCACCAGCGCAACGTGGTGACCCGCTTCCATCAGCGCGGTCAGTGCAGGCACGGCGAACTCCGGTGTTCCGGCAAAGATGAGTTTCATGATATGCCTGCGCAAGGCCTTACATGGTCACGCGCAGGCGCTTCTTAAGTTTATTCTTAATGCGGGCTTGCTTGAGCTGCGACAGATATTCCACAAACACCTTACCTTTTAGGTGATCTATTTCGTGCTGGATACAAACCGCTAACAGCCTTTCTGCCCCTAGTTTGAAAGGTTTGCCATCGACTCCCAGCGCTTCGACTGTAATTTTTTCCGCACGCGTGACGTTTTCATAGATTCCGGGCACAGAAAGACAACCTTCCTCGTAATCCTGAGAACCACTACTATTGACGATTTTCGGGTTTATAAATACCTGAAGCTGGCTTTTGTCCTCGCTTATATCAATCACAATCACCTGCAGATGCATATCCACCTGGGTTGCGGCCAAGCCTATGCCCGGCACGGCATACATGGTTTCTGCCATATCATTGACGAGACGACGAATAGTCGCATCCACCCGCGCTACAGGCTTGGCTACCTGATAGAGGCGAGGGTCTGGATAATATAGGATAGTTAAAATTGCCATAAAAGCTTGATTGTTGAATGAATTACATGCAGAATTTAATCTAACTTCGCGGACCAGTGTTTCGCACCACACGACTGAGGTCATCACTATGTACAGATACATTATAACGCTGCTCATGTTTTGTTGCCTGACAACTCAAGCATTTGCGACCGATGTGCAACTACAGCCAAACCATCCTGAGCGCTATGTCGTAGTCAAAGGCGACACGTTATGGGGAATTTCTGCCAGATTCCTTAAAGACCCATGGCTGTGGCCAAAAGTGTGGAAAATGAACCGCCAACAGATTAAAAATCCGCACTGGATATATCCGGGTGATGTCGTGGTGCTGGATACCAGCAGTGGCAACCCCGAGTTACGCTTGCTACGCGAGACCATCACACTACAGCCAGGCGTGCGCGTGGAAGAACTGGAAAAACAAGCCATTCCCACTATTGCGCCTAATATCATTGCGCCTTTTCTTAGTCAGCCTTTGGTAATCGAGGAAGATCAGCTGGCAGGCGCACCCACTATTGTAGGCGCTCAGGAAAATCATGTCGTATTAAGTCCCGGCGTTAAAATTTATGTGGATAAGCTTAATGAAGAGGATGGTTTGCTGTGGAATGTCTACCGACCAGGCAAGCCTTTGATAGACCCCGATACCAAGCAAGTGCTGGGCATAGAGGCAATCTATCTGGGTGACGCCCGTGTCAGTCAGTATGGCGAGCCTGCGACCGCAGAAATTGTACGCTCCAAGGAAGAAATATTTACCAAGGATAAACTGGCCAAAGCCCCAGATACGCTGCTTTCCAGTTTTGTACCACATGCGCCGGATGGCCAGGTACAAGGTCGTTTGCTGTCGATATACGGAGGCGTGGCAGAAGGCGGACCTAATTCTATTGTAACCATTAACCGCGGTAGCGCCGAAGGCATAGAAGACGGTCATGTGTTGGCCATTTATCGATATGGCGAAACCATTCCTAAACTAGTCGCTGAAAAAAAATCTGACGAAAACCGTCTGAAAGAAGTTAATTTCGAAACATCGCGTAATGCAGATGGCAAGCTGGAGATTAATTTCCCCAAAGAAGATGAGGCTAGCAAAACCATCAAATTGCCGGATGAGCGTATAGGTCTGCTCATGGTATTCCGTACCTTTGAGCATGTATCCTACGCCTTGGTGATGCAGGCCAACCAACCGGTTAATGTCCTAGATTTAGTTCAAACTCCCTGAGCATGAAGGCATCTCACAGCGATCCGCCGAACGATGCGGCGCTGTGGATTGGTCTCAGTCTTATACCCGGGCTGGGCATCCAGAGTTTTTGTCAATTACTGCGTACATTCAATGATCCCGCTGGCATATACGCTGCGTCATTCAGCCAACTGCGTAGCGTAGTCACAGAACCCGTCGCCCGACTAATTGCGCAGGCCCCTGATAACCAAGCGATCGCGCCCGCTCTCGAATGGCTGGAACAGTCCGGCAATCAGATGGTCACACTGGCCGATGCCAATTACCCGCGCGCGCTTCTGGAAATTCCTGATCCGCCGCCTTTATTGTATTGCAAGGGTCAGTTGTCATTGCTTAATACCATTTCCATCGCCGTGGTCGGTAGCCGTAACGCCTCACCGCAAGGCGAAAAGAATGCCGAGGATTTCTCGCAGGCTTTGAGCCACCAAGGTTATTGCATCATCAGCGGCATGGCGCTGGGGATCGATGGCGCGGCCCATCGCGGGGCGCTCAAAGGCACTGGCAGCACCATCGCCGTGGTCGGTACCGGCATGGACATCGTTTATCCAGCCAGACATCGGGAGCTTGCGCATCAGATTGCAGAACATGGCCTGCTGATTTCAGAATTCCCGCTGGGCACACCTTCAAGAGCGCAAAACTTTCCGCGCCGCAATCGCATCATCAGTGGCTTAGCTGTTGGCTGCCTGGTGGTGGAAGCCAATCTGCAAAGCGGCTCTCTGATTACCGCGCGACTTGCTGCCGAACAGGGGCGCGAGGTTTTTGCTATCCCCGGCTCGATTCATTCGCCGCTTTCCAAAGGTTGTCATCAGCTCATTAAACAAGGGGCCAAGCTGGTCGATAACATACAGGATATCGTTGACGAGTTAGGCGGTGCTTCGCTTGCATCATCCGGTAACACCCCTGAAGTCGTTACGCAGAGCCATCCGCTACTGGATTGTATGGGTTATGACCCGATCACCATGGATGCACTGGTACAACTTAGCGGCTTGACGAGCGATAACCTTTCCGCCATGCTGATGGTGCTGGAGTTGGAAAGTAAAATAGCCTCTCTACCGGGAGGGCGTTACCAGCGAATCGCCTGACCGGGCCAACCTGATTGGGGAATCTATGTTCGAAGTTCTGGTGTACCTGTTTGAAAACTACTTTGAAGCAGATATCCGTCCCGACCAAAACACCCTGGCAAAAGAACTATCTGCCGCAGGGTTCGACCAAGAAGATATTAACGGCGCATTTGATTGGTACAGCGCACTGGAAGAAATGACCGGGCAGGCCGGCGAAAGCACACATGGCCATGGCTTGGGTTTCCGCGTTTACACTGATCCAGAAACCAAGAAAATCAGTAGTGAAAGCCTGAGTTTTCTGATGTTTCTGGAACAGGCGCAGGTGCTTAACCCATTCCAGCGCGAACTGGTGGTTGATCGTGCCATGGCGTTGCCACAACCTGAAATCAGCATTGAGGAAGTCCGCTGGATTGTGCTGATGGCCTTATGGAATCAAGGCAAGGCTAAAGATTATTTATTCGTGGAGGATGCAGTCTTCGGCGAAAGCCATCCGACCCTGCATTAGTGCCGAGGCTTGGTCCTGGGCGCTAGTTGTTAAGCCCAAGCCGCTGAATGATGGTGGAAATAATGCCGGCCTGGTTCAGCGTGTAAAAATGCAAGCCGGGTGCGCCATTGCTCAATAGCTGATCACACAGATCGCTGACCACATCCAGACCCAGCAATCTGAGTGAAGCAATGTCATCGCCATAATCCTGCAGGCGCCAGCGTAACCAGCGTGGAATCTCCGCCCCACAGACCGAGGAAAAACGCGATAGCTGCGTATAGTTGTATATCGGCATGATGCCCGGCACTATGGGAATGCTGATACCCAGCGCAGCACATTGATCCATAAAGCGGAAATACGCCTCCGCGTTATAGAAATACTGCGTGATTGCGCCGCTGGCGCCAGCCGCAACCTTGCCTTGGAAATGCTTGAGGTCAGACTGTGCCGAGCTGGCTTCGGGATGGTATTCGGGGTACGCAGCTACTTCTATTTCAAACCAGTCGCCGGTCTCTTGCCTGATAAAAGCCACCAGTTCATTGGCGTGACGAAAATCTCCGGCACTTACTTCCCCCGAAGGCAAGTCGCCGCGCAGCGCTACCAGATGGCGTATACCTTGGGCACGATACTCAGTGAGTAAGCTGCGGATTTCCTCCTTGCCAGACGAAACACAGGAAATATGCGGTGCGGCTTCGAAGCCCTCGCTCTGAATTTCCAGCACGGTATCCCGCGTGCGATCTCGCGTAGAACCACCCGCACCAAAGGTTACCGAGAAGAATTTAGGCTGCAATTGGGCAAGCTGCTTGCGCGCTGCGCGCAGCTTGGCTATTCCCTCCGCCGTTTTGGGCGGGAAAAATTCAAAACTAATAACCGGCTGATTGTTCAATGTTTAATCCATCAATCTTTGCTAGTCTTTGTCGCCCAATACCAGGGCGCTTAACGCCCATGAAATCATGCTGTATAACAGCGCCCCCAGTATGCCTGCCATCAGACTTTGCACTTCAAAACCTTGCAGAACGTGGCCAACCAGATAAAACAAAACACCGTTGATGACCAAAATGAATAATCCTAAAGTCAGAATCGTCACCGGCAAGGTCAGCAGCACCAATACAGGTTTAATCAACATATTGACCAGACCAATCACTGCAGCGGCAATCAGCGCCCCACTCAAGCCGGATACATGTATCGAAGGCATCAGATAAGCAACGGCTAATAGCGCGAGCGCATTCAAAAACCAGACAACGAGCAATTTCATGGCCTTATCCTTTTAATTAACACAACCTGGACTAGCCAGGCTGTGCAGTCTTAATAACGGTAATGCTCCGGCTTGTAAGGCCCTTCCATTGCAACGCCAATGTACGCCGCCTGCTGGTCGGTCAATTGCGTCAGTTGCGCATTCAGTTTCTTGAGTTGCAATACAGCGACTTTTTCATCCAGATGCTTGGGCAGGATGTAAACACCCACGGGATATTGTTCCGGATGGCTAAACAGCTCAATTTGCGCGATGGTCTGATTGGCAAAAGACGAACTCATGACATAACTGGGGTGGCCGGTGCCGCATCCCAGATTTACCAAACGTCCCTTGGCCAGCAATATGATCTTTTTGCCATCCGGGAAAATCACGTGATCGACTTGCGGCTTGATTTCGTCCCACTCATACTTTTCCAGCGATGCCACATCGATCTCGTTATCAAAGTGACCGATGTTGCAAACAATGGCCTGGTTTTTCATTTTCTGCATGTGCTCATGCGTGATTACATGGTAATTGCCAGTGGCAGTCACAAAGATATCCCCATGCGCGCAGGCGTAATCCATGGTCACCACGCGATAGCCTTCCATGGCGGCTTGCAAGGCACAAATCGGATCGATTTCTGTCACCCAGACTTGCGCAGACAAGGCACGCAAGGCCTGCGCAGAGCCTTTGCCGACATCGCCATAACCGGCTACCACGGCCACCTTGCCTGCGATCATTACGTCTGTTGCGCGTTTGATGGCGTCCACCAGGGATTCGCGGCAGCCGTAAAGATTATCGAACTTGGACTTGGTCACGGAATCATTGACGTTGATTGCCGGGAACGCCAGGCGGCCTTCCTTGTGCATTTGGTACAGGCGATGCACCCCCGTAGTAGTTTCCTCGGTCACGCCCTTGATGTGAGCAAGACGCGTGGAATACCACTTGGGGTCAAGTGCCAGCTTGGCTTTGATGGAGTTGAACAAACAGATTTCTTCTTCAGAACCTGGGTTGTGCAGAACTGAGGCATCGATCTCGGCCTTGGTACCCAGATGCAGCAGCAATGTGGCGTCGCCGCCATCATCCAGAATCATGTTGGAATAGCCGCCGTCTGGCCACTCAAAAATCCTGTGGGTGTAATCCCAATAGTCTTGCAGACTCTCACCCTTGACCGCAAACACCGCAGTCCCTCCTGCGGCAATCACCGCAGCCGCGTGATCCTGGGTGGAATAAATATTGCACGACGCCCAGCGCACTTCAGCGCCGAGATCCTTGAGGGTTTCAATCAGCACTGCTGTTTGAATGGTCATGTGCAGCGAGCCAGTAATCCGGGCACCGCGCAACGGCTTGGTCAGCGCATATTCTTCGCGAATCGCCATCAGGCCCGGCATTTCGGTCTCGGCAATGGCAATTTCCTTGCGGCCCCAGGCGTTCAAACTTAAATCGGCAATGACGTAATCTTTAATGTCAGCCACAGTATTCATCCTCAATATCCTTGAATGTTGTGGCCGGAGGGAAGGGGTTGGCGCCTTGCTCACCCGCATCCCGTGTCCGGCACGGGTTGGTCAGGTGAACGCCGTTTGCAGAGTAATCATCCTGCAAACCGAGCCTGGGGGCAGAAAAATTTCTGGCAGCCCTCGCAGCGTTCCTCGGTTAATGCTTAATTATAAAGCGAAATTTGTCTTCTTGTAAACCTGGCGCAGCTTTTCTAGATGCCAGCGGCAGCCTTCAGCATGGCTGCTTTGTCGATTGCTTCCCAGGTAAATTCCGGTTCATCACGGCCAAAATGTCCATAGGCAGCAGTCTTGGCGTAAATTGGCCGCAGCAGATCAAGCATCTGCACGATGCCTTTAGGACGCAGATCAAAATGCTCCAGCACCAGCTTGGTCAGCACTTCGTTGGAGACTTTTCCCGTGCCATAAGTTTCCACCATCACGCTGGTTGGGCGCGCTACACCAATCGCATAGGACACCTGCAGCAGGCAACGTGAAGCCAGGCCGGCAGCGACAATGTTCTTCGCCACATAGCGCGCGGCGTAGGCAGCCGAGCGATCGACCTTGGATGGGTCTTTACCGGAGAAAGCCCCGCCGCCATGCGGCGCAGCGCCGCCATAGGTATCCACGATAATCTTGCGTCCAGTCAGACCACAATCGCCTTGCGGGCCGCCGATGACGAAACGTCCGGTTGGATTGACCAGATATTTGATTTCACCCTTGATCAAAGCCTTTGGCAGCACCGGTTTGATAATTTCTTCGATGACCGCCTCGCGTATCGCCTCCAGGGCCATTTCCGGGGCGTGCTGTGTAGAAAGCACGATGGTATCAATAGAATCCGGTTTGTTGTCCACGTACTTCACGGTCACCTGGCTCTTGGCGTCGGGACGCAGCCACGGCAGGCGGCCATCCTTGCGCAATTGCGATTGACGCTCCATCAAACGATGCGCCAGCCAGATCGGCAACGGCATCAGTTGTGGGGTTTCGTCGCAGGCATAGCCAAACATCAGGCCTTGATCACCGGCGCCCTGATCCAGCGAGTCATCGTAAGCCTTGTTCACGCCTTGCGCGATGTCCGGCGATTGTTTGTCATAAGCCACCAGCACCGCACACCCTTTGTAATCGATGCCGTATTCCGTGTTGTCATAGCCGATGCGCTTGATGGTATCGCGCGCCACATGAATGTAGTCGACATTGGCAGCGGTGGTGATTTCACCCGCCAACACCACCAGCCCGGTGTTGCACAGGGTCTCCGCAGCGATGCGGGAATGCTTGTCCTGCGCCAGAATGGCATCGACAATGGCATCGGAAATCTGGTCAGCCACCTTGTCAGGATGACCTTCGGAGACAGATTCGGAAGTAAACAGGTATTCGCTCATATGCTTGGCAATCAATAGCAAAAAGATTGCTAGAATAGCAAATACTGTCAAATTCAAAAAGCAATTCATTAAATGAAGCTTGAATTCACCAAGATGCAGGGCATAGGCAATGATTTTGTGGTGGTCGATGCCTACACAAAACCTGTTTTGCTTTCCCAGTCACAAATCCGGCGTATTGCCGACCGCCATTTTGGCGTAGGCTGTGACCAATTATTGATGGTGGAACGACCTACACAGCCAGACACTGATTTCCGTTATCGCATATTCAATGCCGATGGCGGTGAAGTGGAGCAATGCGGCAACGGTGCACGCTGTTTTGTGCGCTTTGTGCATGACAAAGGTTTGTCCAATAAAACACGAATTCGCGTTGAGACCGCCAGCGGCATCATCACACCCGCGCTGGAAAGCAACGGTCAAGTCACCGTGAATATGGGCCTGCCTCATTTTGAACCTGCCGTGATTCCTTTTGTTGCAGACAAAATGGCGTCCACCTACCAGTTAACTGTGGCCGATAGAGAAATCGTCATCAGCGCGCTGTCCATGGGCAATCCGCATGCCGTACAAATGGTCGATAATGTGGATACTGCGCCGGTAAGGCAGCAAGGGCCGTTGATTGAATCACATGCGCGCTTTCCGCAAAGGGTCAACGCAGGCTACATGCAGATTTTAGAGCGCCAACACATTCGTTTGCGGGTTTTTGAACGTGGCGCTGGCGAAACCCTGGCCTGCGGCACCGGCGCTTGTGCCGCTAGCGTTGCCGGGATACAGCTAGGCAAGCTCGAATCACCGGTGCTCGTCAGCATGCGCGGCGGCGAGCTGGTGATACGCTGGGATGGAGCAAACTCGCCAGTCTGGATGACTGGGCCGGCAGAAACCGTATTCGATGGACAAATCATCCTGTCATAAGGCATCGCCTTGATAAAACAGCACTGCCACTTTAACCATAGCAGAAGGAGCTTACATGCAAGCCAGCAAAGACCAAATCAGCGAAGACCAAGTTAGCGCTTACCTGCGCGAAAACCCGCAATTTTTTGAGCGCAACCCGGTGCTGCTGTCCGAAATGTATCTGCCCAGTCCGCATGGGGGCGGCACTATATCGCTGGCAGAACGTCAACAGCTGGCGCAACGCGACAGAATCCGAGTGCTGGAAGTGAAATTATCCGAGCTGCTGCATTTTGGTGAAGAAAATGATGCCATCAGCGACAAAGTGCACAGCTTATGCCTGGGCATAATCGCTGCCGAAGACTTTCAGGCATTGACGCAACTAGTGACACAAAATCTGCGTGAAGACTTCCAGGTGCCACATGCGGCAATACGTCTTTGGGCTACGCCAAAAGACAGCACTGACGCGACCAGTGAAGAATTCAATGAGGTGGATGACGAAGTGAAAAGCTGGACGCAAGGACTGGTGACACCGTATTGCGGCCACCGTCCCGGACTGGAACTGAATGGCTGGTTTGACGAAACCGCCGCACCTAAATCCTTCGCCCTGATCGCCTTGCGCGGCGAACAGGCCTTTGGCTTGCTGGCACTGGCCTCTGATGATGAGCAGCGCTTTTATCCGGCCATGGGCACCCTTTACCTCAAGCGCATCGGCGAAATGGTGAGTGCCGCGCTGCGAGGTCACCTTCAATAAGCATGTTTGGATCAGGCATAGCAGAGTTTAACCGATGATCGATTATCTGCATGGCTACCTTGACTATCTGGCCCACGAGCGTGGCTTAAGCCCGCTGACACGCGAAAATTATGCGCGCGACATCCGGCTTTTGCTGCAACTGGCAGACCAGCAGCCAAGTTTAAACGATCTGCAGCCCCAGCATATCCGACGTTATGTCGCCACGCTACATGGACGCGGACTGGGGGGCAACAGCATCGCGCGCGCGCTCTCCGCCTGGCGCGGTTTTTTTGAGTATCTGGGGCAGCGTCATGGCTTCAAGAGCAATCCTTGTGTCGGCATGCGCGCGCCCAAATCACCCAAAAATCTGCCTCAGGCGCTATCTCCGGAACAGGCTGTAAAGCTGGTGGATATAGAAGATTCTGATTTACTGGCCTTGCGCGACCACGCCATACTTGAGCTGTTTTATTCCTCCGGCCTGCGCCTGGCAGAACTGGTTGGGCTGGATATAGGCGCACTGGATCTGAACAGCGGCACTGTCACCGTCACCGGCAAAGGCTCCAAAACCCGCATCGTGCCGGTGGGCAGCCATGCCATCAAAGCCATACGCAACTGGCTGCATGAGCGCGCGCTTTTAGCGCAAACCGATAATCCGGCGCTGTTTACCAATCAAAAGGGGCGTCGCCTCACCGCGCGCGCGGTGCAATACCGCATCAAACAGTGGGCAATAAAACAAGGCATCAATAGCGACGTGCATCCGCACATGCTGCGCCACAGCTTTGCCACGCACGTGCTGCAGTCCAGTGGTGATTTGCGCGCCGTGCAGGAAATGCTCGGCCATGCCAATATCAGCACCACGCAGATTTATACGCACTTGGATTTCCAGCATCTCGCCAAGGTTTATGATGCCGCGCATCCGCGCGCAAAAAAGCGCTCTTAAATAAACCTGCTTTAAACAAAATTAATGCGCTCTACCGCACAAAATAATCGTTGAACTTGTGGCAAGATATGTGATTCACAAATTTTACCGTTTCTCCTCCTCATTTTATTAAAGGATTCTCCATGGAACACCAACTACCTGCATTGCCCTACGCCAAGAACGCGCTGGAACCAGTGATATCTGCCGAAACCATTGAATATCATTATGGCAAACATCACCAGACCTACGTCACCAACCTCAATAACCTGATCAAGGGTACCGAGTTTGAAAACGCCAGCCTGGAAGAAATCATTGTGAAATCTACCGGCGGCATTTTTAATAACGCTGCCCAGGTATGGAACCACACTTTCTACTGGAACGGCTTCAAGCCTAATGGCGGCGGTGCTCCGACTGGCGAACTGGCCGCAGCGATTGATAAAGCCTTCGGCTCATTCGACGAATTCAAGAAACAGTTCTCGCAAAAAGCCATCACCACGTTCGGTTCCGGCTGGGCCTGGCTGGTTAAAAACAAGGATGGCAGCCTGAGCCTGGAAAGTACCAGCAACGCCGCCACACCAATGACCAACGGCCAAACCGCGCTGCTCACCATTGACGTGTGGGAACACGCTTACTACATCGATTACCGCAACGCGCGCGCAAAGTATGTAGAAGAGTTCTGGAACATCGTGAACTGGGATTTTGTCGCAGCCAACTTCAAGTCCTAAGATTTTAGATCGCTTCAAAGGCAATAAGGGCCGCCCTCAAGCCACCCTTATTGTCTAATGCGCCAGGTCTGTTAGAATCGTTTTATGTTACGCCGTGTAATACTCACTTTTGCACTTGCCCTGCTGTTCGGCCTTGGCCAGCAGGGCGCGATGGTGCACGAGATTTCGCACTATGCGGATTTAGTACCCTTGTCCCATCGGCAGGATAAGGCACCGCACTCCCCGGTATGCGATAAGTGTCTGGTTTATGGTGAGCTTGCCAACGCGCTGACCGTTAGCCACTTCTCGCCGGTCCTGCTAGCTACAGTCTATGAGCCAATTCAATATACTGCAGCTACACATCTCAACCCTCCGCTCTACGCCTATTCCGCTCGTGCTCCACCTCAACTCGCTTAACAACTAAATCTTCAGTCCGGCCATCATTATGGCCGATGTTGTTATTTGTTATGCGAGGATATCATGACCAAACGCACACTCAAGGCGTGTGTTGCGCTTGCCGCCTTTGCCCTGCCGGGCATGGCCGCAGCCAACGATAGCGCTGAACTGGAAAAAATACGCGCTGAAATTCAGCAGATGAAAGAGAGTTACGAAGGGCGCATTCAAAACCTGGAAAACAAACTGCAGGAGGCTCAAACCAGCGCAGGAAAAGCGCAGGAAAGTGCCGCCAAAGCGGAAACCGCAGCCATCGAGGCTTCCAGCCATATTCCGGCATCCGCCAATGCCTTCAACCCCGGCATTTCGCTGATCCTTTCCGGCATCTATGCCAACCGTTCGCAGGACTCGGACTTCCATATCAGCGGCTTCCAGGCTGGTGGCGAGGTGGGGCCTGGTTTGCGCGGGCTCAGCCTGGCCGAATCGGAACTCGGCATCTATTCCAATATCGACCATTACTTTTACGGTGGCATCAATTTCTCCATGCATGCGGACGATACGGTATCGGTTGAGGAAGCCTTCGTACAGACCAGCGCATTGCCGTATGGCTTGACTGTCAAAGGTGGACGTTTTTTCTCGGGTGTTGGCTACCTCAATGAACAACATGCCCATGCCTGGGATTTCGTCGACAGTCCGCTGGCCTATCAGGCCTTTCTTGGCGGTCAATACGGCGACGATGGCGTACAGGTACGCTGGATAGCGCCAACCGATACTTTTGTCGAGCTAGGCGCAGAAGCCGGACGCGGACGCATCGCCGGTACCGAAGGCAAGGACAAGAATGGCGCTGGTATGGGTAGCGTATTCGCCCACGTTGGCGGGGATATCGGCATCAGCAGTAGCTGGCGCGCTGGCTTGTCTTATTTGCGAGCTTCTACCGACAAGCGCGAATCACCGGATCTGGATGCTGCTGGCAACTTTGTTACCAACAGCTTCAACGGTACCAGTCGCTTGTGGATTGCTGATTTCGTTTGGAAGTGGGCGCCTAACGGCAATTTCAACTACACCAACTTCAAGTTGCAGGGCGAATATCTCAATCGCCGCGAGAATGGCAACCTGACTTACGACATTCATGCAGCCAACAACACCGCCGGTTACAGCGCAGACCAATCGGGCTGGTATGTGCAAGGGGTTTACCAGTTCATGCCGTACTGGCGTGCCGGCCTGCGCTACGACCGATTGGATGGAGGCAGCGTGGATTACGCCAGCAACAGCGCCAATCTGCTTGCCACTGGCTACAACCCGCAGCGGGTAAGCTTGATGCTGGACTACAGCCCCAGCGAGTTCAGCCGCATCCGCCTGCAACTGGCACAGGACCGGTCGCGCGATAACGCAACCGACAACCAGATATTCGTTCAATACATCATGAGCCTGGGCACCCACGGCGCCCACAAGTTCTAGGCCAAAGGAAAATCTATATGAAAACGCTAATCAATACGCTGCTGAGCGCATTACTGTTGTTCAGCATGCAAAGCGCGCAAGCCGCGCTTAATGTCTTTGCCTGCGAACCGGAATGGGGCGCGCTGGTGCAAGAGCTGGGCGGGGATAAAGTTTCTGTCTACGTCGCCACGCAAGCCTTGCAGGACGTACACCACGTCCAAGCCAGGCCCAGCCTGCTGGCCAAGATGCGTTCAGCCAACCTGGTAGTTTGTACCGGAGCAGAGCTCGAAGTCGGCTGGCTGCCTGTGCTGCTGCAACAGGCTGGCAACCCCGCTATCCAGCCGGGTAAACCTGCCTACTTCGAGGCGACCAACTATGTGCAACGGCTGGAAATTCCGCAACGGCTAGATCGTGCTGACGGCGACATCCACCCTTTGGGAAACCCGCATATCCAGACCGATCCGCGTAATATCGCCAAGGTGAGTGATGCCTTGGCACAACGGCTGGCCGAGGTATTGACGCAATTGCAGCGGCAGCCAGCCAGAATGATAGTGCGTGCTGCCTATGACGATGAGCGGGCATCACAGTGGCTGGCAGAACGGGCGAAAATTCCCGTGGTTGTGCTGCCGTATACCGTCGGCGGCAGTGACCGGGCGAAAGATTTGTTCGGACTGTTCGACGACTCCGTGCAACGTTTACTGGATGCCAACAAATGAATTTCGACTCCCTGAACTTGGTAATTCTTGGCCCGGCCTTGCTGGCCGGGCTGTTGGTCCTCGCCACCCACGTGCCTTTGGGCCAGCAGGTGCTGCAACGCGGTATCGTGTTTATCGACCTGGCTGTGGCACAAATCGCCGCACTGGGGGTGATTGGTGCCGACATGATGGGCTGGGAGCCTCAGGGCTGGGCCGTGCAAGCAGCCGCACTGGCTGCCGCTCTGGCTGGCGCCCTGCTGCTGACTTGGACCGAGAAGCGCTGGCCGGAGGTACAGGAAGCACTTATCGGCGCGATTTTCGTATTGGCGGCCAGTGCCAGCATCCTGCTGCTATCCAATAATCCGCATGGCGGAGAGCATCTCAAGGATCTGCTGGCCGGCCAGATTTTATGGGTCGGCGTGAGCCAGCTGATACCGGCGGCGGCAGTAAGCGCGCTGATTCTGGCGATATGGTTTGGTTTGAGGCAACGTATAGGTCGGGTCGGCTTCTACCTGCTGTTTGCTCTGGCGGTAACCGCCTCGGTGCAGCTGGTAGGTGTGTATCTGGTGTTCTCCACCCTCATCATGCCCGCGCTGGCCGTGCGTGACTGGCCAGAACGTCGACGCCTGGCTGGCGCCTACGGCATCGGCATAGTCGCCTATCTGCTGGGTTTGCTAGCGTCTGCGATATTCGACCTGCCTTCCGGCGCTGTCATCGTGTGGGCACTGGCATTGACCGGACTGGCGGCTAATCTGCTACGCAAGTCTGGGTAAAGGTGCGTTATCATTAGAGCATTTCAAACACGTATCAAGGAATCAAAATGGCAAGAATGGTCAACTGCGTCAAACTCGGACGCGAAGCCGAAGGCATGGATTTTCCGCCTTATCCGGGCGAATTGGGTAAACGTATTTACGAAAACGTCTCCAAGGAAGCATGGGCCGCCTGGCTCAAGCAACAAACCATGCTGGTGAACGAAAATCGCCTGAGCCTAGCAGACCCGCAAGCACGTAAGTATTTGTCACAGCAAACCGAAGCCTATTTCTTTGGCGCCGGTGCAGATAGCGCCTCCGGCTATGTTCCGCCGAAATCATAGCTGTTGATTTAAACAAAAACGTCATCTTTTTGTCATATTGCGGGAATAATATTCAGGTTTTGTCGTGCCGACCTTCAAATTGACTCCGGAATACTTCCTCAATCGCGAACTCGGCATTCTCGCCTTTAACCGCCGTGTATTGGCACAAGCTGAGGATGAACGCACGCCACTGCTGGAGCGCCTCAAATTCCTCTGTATCCTCAGCAGCAATATGGACGAGTTCTTTGAGGTGCGGGTGGCGGGCCTCAAAGAGCAGATCAAATACAACTCGGCTTATGTTGGGCCTGATGGTTTGCCACCACGCCAGGTTTTTGCGCTGGTCAGCACCGAAGCGCATGAGCTGATCGCACGTCAGTATCAAATACTCAACGATGCAGTCCTGCCCAAGCTGGCCGAGCAGGACATCCGCTTTTTGCGCCGCACCCAATGGAATGACGTGCAACGCGAATGGATACGCGCTTATTTCTTCCGTGAGCTGATGCCCATCCTCACTCCGATCGGTCTGGACCCGGCGCATCCGTTCCCGCGTGTGCTGAACAAAAGCCTCAATTTCGCCGTCGAACTGGAAGGCAAGGATGCTTTTGGCCGCAATTCTGGCGTCGCTGTGGTACAGGCGCCACGTGCTTTGCCGCGCGTGATCCGCATGCCGCGTGAAATTGCCGGTTGCGAATACGGCTTCGTTTTCCTCTCTTCCATCCTGCACGCCCATGTCAACGAACTGTTCTCCGGCATGCAGGTACGCGGTTGCTACCAGTTCCGCGTAACGCGCGACAGCGAGCTCTCGCTCGATGATGAGGACACCAAGGATTTGCGTCTGGCCTTGCAGGGTGAGCTCTCGCACCGCCAGTTCGGTGACGGCGTGCGCCTCGAAGTTGCCGATAATTGCTCGCCTGAAATGTCGTCGTTCCTGCTCGGCCAGTTCGGTCTCGGCCAGGATGACCTGTATCAGGTCAATGGCCTGGTGAATTTGGTGCGCCTGATGCAGATTCCGGAATCGGTCGAGCGCCCGGACCTGAAATTTCCGCGCTACACCGCCAGCGTACCCAAGGAAATCAACAAGCAGCCCGACATTTTCAAGGTGATCCGCAAAGGCGATGTATTGCTGCATCACCCTTATCAGTCATTCAACCCGGTCATCGAATTTATCCAGCAGGCTTCGGAAGACCCTAATGTGCTGGCCATCAAGCAGACCTTTTACCGCACCAGCGCCGATTCGACGCTGATGAAATCACTGATCGAGGCAGCCAAGCGCGGCAAGGAAGTGACGGTAGTGGTCGAACTGCTGGCACGCTTTGACGAGGAAGCCAATATTAACTGGGCCGCCAAGCTGGAAGACGCCGGTGCGCATGTGGTATATGGCGTGGTCGGGCATAAAACGCACTGCAAGATGGCCATGGTGGTGCGACGCGAAGATGACAAACTACGGCGCTACGTACATCTCTCCACCGGCAATTACCACCAGCGCACGGCCCGGCTATACACGGATTTCGGCCTGTTGACCTGTAATGACGAAATCTGCGAAGACGTGAATGATGTTTTTGCCCAGCTCACCGG
>JADGRN010000199.1 GCA_017880825.1 Methylophilaceae bacterium
TATACCTGAATCAGGCATAACCTTTTAATGGGGGTTGTTTCTGCAGTTTCAAGATTGGGCCGCCATACAGACAAAAGGCGGAAGCTCAGGCGGCGCCATAATTAAACGTTCTAGCCGGTCTTCGGAACCACGGGTATTGACCTAAAATCGTTGAGTCATTGCTCCCCCTAAACTTTGGCCTAAAAAAGGTGCTGCAAAACATCAGGTGCTACTTCAGCAGAATTTTATCGTCATGCACTTGCTTTGATATTGGTTTTTTGCAATCTTGAGGCCATATGCTTGAGGAAGACCATGGTTATTTTTGGCTCTTCCAACAATAGCGTTTGGATATTATCTCCACTGATGACAATCACCTCTGCAGATTCTGATTGAACTACTGCATCTACAACTCTTTTTGTCTCGGTGAGAAACGCCATCTCGCCAAAATAGTCTCCCGCTTCGGACAGCCGCAACTGGAAATCGTCTTGAACGACGCTGACCTCGCCAGAAACGACGTAATAGAGATCGTGACCGTCATCCCCCGCGCGAAAAATATACTCGCCGCGCTTGAATTCCTTGCCAAACCGGCTCATCAGCTTGCGCAAATAGGTAGGCTTGTCATCAGGCGCGTTGTCGAACAGGCCTCTCAACAACAGCACATCCTTATTGCGTAGGGTAGCAATGACTTCTGTACCAAGCAGAAATACGGCAAAGCTGTAATAAAGCCAGCCGATGGAAATAAACATGTTTTTCATGCCACCGAAGATGGTGCCGTAAGATTGATTGAACGAAAGAAAAAGCCCAAATGCTGGCCGCATCGCCATCCACAAGCCTGCGGTAACTAGAGAGCCAATCAGAATATGACGGAAAGCCACGCGTACCGGGAAAAATGCACGATAGAACACCGCGATTAGCAGGGTGCTGAAAAATAAAGAGCTTAAGGTATTGACCAGGCCGGTGTATGCCGAGAGCGGGGTGAGAAATTGGATGATTCTCTCCAGCATCAGCCCACTCATGGTGAACAGGAAAAACAATAAGAGTATGCCCAGCACAGCGAAAACATCTTTGACCTTGCGGCGAATAAAAGAAGGTGATTCGACGATGGCGACTATCGTGTAAAAAGCCGAGCGCAAGGCGCCGGCAAGCGGGGTAACTACCCAGAGCAGCGCAAACATGCCGAATGCTCCCCACACCGCTTGATGCCTGGAGACGTTATAAACCTCAATCATGATGCGGTGACTGAATTTGGGTACCAGGTTACTGGTGAGTATCGCCAACTTGACGATGGCGTAATTGGAAGAAATCACCAGGTGGCTGAGCATGAAAAAAATCAGCAGGGACATCGGAATCAGCGCGAACATGGCATAAAACGATAACGAGGCTGAGATGCTAAAGCCATTGTGCAGCTGAAAAGCAGCCAGCGTTTCGCGCAATACAAATAAGGGAGTGCTGTAGCGGTGTTTGGCCAACACTTGGCGCGGGCGAGCGATAACGGGGTGCGCGTCTCCCCAGGCTTTAAATTTGGCTAATTTGGCGAACATGGACGAGGCGGGTGTTTGAAGGCTTCAGTCGCTTCAACCAGTGCTGCACAGGTGCCTGATTCCATCGCCGAGTGTCCGGCATCAGGGATCATCACCAGCTTCGCATGAGGCATGGCGCGTGCCAACTCCCATGCAGAAACGGGTGGGCATACCATGTCGTAGCGGCCTTGCACGATAGTTGTCGGAATGTTGTGGAGCCGGGATACCTCACTTAGCACAGCCTGGCCATCAATAAAACATCGGTTGATCAAGTAGTGCATCTGAACTCTGGCACGTGCCAACTGAACATCATCCGGCGCTGGGGTGCCCGATGATGGCATCGCCGACAAAGTCATAATCGAGCCTTCATAGGCATTCCAGGTTCGCGCTGAAATGACGTTTAATGATGCGTCGTCCGAATAAATGCGCTTGCGATATGCTTCCATAATGACTTCGCGCTCAGCGGGCGCAAGTGGCGAAGTCAGATTTTCCCACGCTTCCGGGAAAAAATTTCTTACCTTGTATAGGAACCAGTCCAACTCTTCGGGACGACTGAGGAATATCCCCCGCAATATAAGACCGGTCACCTGATTCTGATGAGCCAGTGCATACATCAGCGCCAGCGTGCTGCCCCAGGAGCCACCGAAGACTAACCAATTGCTTATACCTAAATGACTGCGTATCGCTTCAATATCATTAACCAAGTCCTGAGTAGTGTTGTATTCGATTTCCCCGGACGGTTCACTACGGCCGCAGCCGCGTTGGTCAAATAGAATAATCCGGTAATGGGCGGGGTCAAAAAAACGCCGCTGCATGGGGTTGCAACCACTGCCTGGTCCGCCATGCAGAAAGATCACCGGTACTCCGGCAGGGTTGCCGCACTGCTCGTAATATACACGGTGCAAATTCGAGACCTCCAGCCAGCCGCTCTGGTAGGGTTCAAGCTCTGCATATAAAGAGTTTCTATCGCTTGCCATGGGCGCCGCTATTGGATGATAGCCATCGCTAATTAAAATAATTGGTGGT
>JADGRN010000062.1 GCA_017880825.1 Methylophilaceae bacterium
GACGCCGGCGTTGTAGACGATCTCGCGCAGTGGTTCTTCAATCCCGCGCAGTACGATCTTCACTCCGGCATCCTGGTCGTGGTTTTCACCCTTGATCGCAGCAATCGCAGCACGCGTACGCAGCAATGCGACGCCGCCGCCAGCC
Source organism: Methylophilaceae bacterium (assembly GCA_017880825.1). Taxonomy (GTDB): domain Bacteria; phylum Pseudomonadota; class Gammaproteobacteria; order Burkholderiales; family Methylophilaceae; genus JADGRN01. The sequence goes on from JADGRN010000062.1 coordinate 146, forward strand.
ACGATGCCTTCTTCCACAGCAGCGCGGGTTGCATGCAGAGCGTCTTCCACGCGGGCTTTCTTTTCCTTCATTTCAAGTTCGGTAGTCGCGCCCACTTTGATCACAGCGACACCGCCAGCCAGCTTGGCTACACGTTCCTGCAACTTTTCACGGTCGTAATCGCTGGTAGCATCTTCAGCCTGCTTCTTGATTTGGTCGATACGGGTCTTGATGTTGGACGCAACACCGGCACCGTCGATGATGATGGTATTTTCCTTGCTTACTTCAATACGTTTGGCTTGGCCCAGGTCTTCCAACTTCACGTTTTCAAGTTTCAGGCCCAGTTCTTCAGCAATCACGGTACCGCCGGTGAGGATGGCGATATCTTCCAGCATCGCTTTGCGACGGTCACCGAAGCCAGGCGCCTTGACTGCACAGGCCTTGAGGATGCCGCGGATGTTGTTCACCACCAGAGTAGCCAGTGCTTCGCCTTCGATGTCTTCTGCGATGATCAGCAGTGGCCGGCCGGCCTTGGCGATTTGCTCCAGGGCTGGCAGCAGGTCACGGATGTTGGAGATTTTCTTGTCGTAGAGCAGAACGAAAGGATTGTCCAGCAGCGAGATTTGACGATCCGGGTTGTTGATGAAATAGGGGGACAGATAGCCGCGGTCAAACTGCATGCCTTCCACCACTTCCAGTTCCATTTCCAGCGAAGTGCCGTCTTCTACGGTGATGACGCCTTCTTTGCCTACCTTGTCCATCGCTTCAGCAATTTTGTCGCCGATAGAGGAATCAGAGTTGGCAGAGATTGAACCAACCTGAGCGATTTCCTTGCTGGTGGTGCAAGGCTTGGACATCTTCTTCAGTTCGGCAACGGCAACTTCCACAGCCTTGTCGATACCGCGCTTCAGGTCCATCGGGTTCATGCCGGCAGCCACCGACTTCATACCTTCGCGAATAATCGCTTGAGCCAGCACGGTGGCGGTAGTGGTACCGTCACCGGCGATGTCGGAGGTCTTGGAAGCCACTTCCTTCACCATTTGTGCGCCCATGTTCTCGAACCTGTCCTTCAGTTCGATTTCCTTGGCAACAGATACACCGTCCTTGGTGATGGTGGGGGCGCCGTAAGAGCGCTCCAGCACTACATTGCGGCCCTTGGGGCCGAGGGTTACCTTTACCGCATTGGCGATGATGTTCACGCCATTGGTCATTTTTTGGCGAACTTCATCGCCGAAACGTACGTCTTTAGCAGCCATTATTCAATCTCCTAAATTTAATCAATTAATCTGTACGAGCGAGCCTCGTTAGGCCTCGACAACGCCCATGATGTCTTCTTCGCGCATAACCAGCAGTTCTTCGCCATCAACCTTGACTGCCTGGCCCGAATATTTGCCGAACAGTACCTTGTCGCCAACCTTGACTTCCAGTTTGCGCACGGAACCGTCTTCCAGCACCTTGCCGTTACCAACAGCAATAATTTCACCCTGATCCGGCTTTTCAGCGGCAGTATCCGGAATGACGATACCGGATGCGGTAGTGCGTACTTCTTCCAGGCGTTTTACAATAACTCTATCGTGCAAAGGACGAATTTTCATGAGTGGTTCTCCTAGTTCATTAAACAAATTGTCAGTGGGTGATGAATGCAGAACGAGATGAAAGTTATTAGCACTCACATCTATTGAGTGCTAATAATACGGACTTAACGCATATTTTTCAATAGGGGATTAAGTTTCTGTCCATATATTTGGTTGATTTTTTCAAGAAAAGCTTATGCTTTGCACTCCAACACAGAACAAACCCCGGTAAAAAACTTAGATGACTTAGATGCAAAACAACGATCTACTGAAACGTAGCCTGCACGCGGTCTGGCATCCCTGTACGCAGATGAAAGTCCACGAAACCATGCCGCTGATCCCAATTCAGCGAGGAGAGGGTGTCTGGCTTTACGATTTTGACGGCAAGTGCTATCTGGATGCGGTGAGTTCGTGGTGGGTCAATCTGTTCGGGCACAACAACCCACGCATCAAGGCGGCAATTAAACTCCAGTTGGATAAGCTGGAGCATGTGATGCTGGCGGGGTTTACCCATGAGCCGGTGGTGCAGCTCTCCGAGCGGCTATCTGCGCTGACTGGCCTCGGGCATTGCTTCTATGCCTCCGATGGCGCCTCTGCTGCCGAAATCTCACTCAAGATGAGCTTTCATTACTGGCGCAATCTTGGGCACGACAAAAAAATCCAATTTATCAGTTTGCAAAATGGTTATCACGGCGAAACGCTGGGTGCGTTATCGGTGACTGATGTCGCGCTGTTCAAAGACACCTATGCGCCGCTACTCAGGCCAAGTGTGCAAATGCCATCGCCGGATTGGCGACTGGTTGAAGCGGGGGAGTCGGCCGAGGCTTATGCCTTGTGCTGTGCGGCTGTGTTGGAAAGTTATCTGGCGCAACATCATGGCGCAACCGCGGCATTCATTATCGAACCGCTGGTGCAAGGCGCAGCGGGTATGGCCATGTATGACGCGATATATCTGAAGCGTGCACGGGAAATCTGTGATCGTTACCAGGTGCATCTGATTGCCGATGAAATTGCCGTGGGTTTTGGCCGAACCGGTACTTTGTTCGCCTGTGAGCAGGCAGCTATCAAAGCGGATTTCATGTGCCTGTCCAAAGGTATTACCGGCGGCTATTTACCATTGTCAGTGGTGTTGACGACGGATCAGGTTTACCAGGCTTTTTATGATGACAGCGTAGCGCGCGGTTTTCTGCATTCGCATAGCTATACCGGCAATGCGCTGGCCTGTAGCGCGGCCTTGGCCACGCTGGATATCTTCGAACAGGATGACGTGCTGCATGGCAATCAGGTCAAAGCCGCTTATATGAATGCCGAGATGCAAGCGCTCACTGACTTGCCGATTAAGTATCTACGCAATACCGGCATGATCTGGGCGTTCGATGTGCAAACCGGGGATACCAATTTCTCTAGGCAGTTTTACCAAGCCGCATTGCAAAAAGGCCTGCTGTTGCGGCCTATCGGTAATACGGTTTATTTCATGCCGCCGTATGTGATTGCGGAGGCAGAGATGGACTGGTTGATAGAGCAGACGCGCGAACTGCTTATAAGCTGTGTGCATTAAAGTCCGATGACGATTACCAAAATTAAAAACTGTTTGCCACTAGCGTTTGGATTGATGCTTTGGACCAATCTGGCGCTGGCAGAGCTGCCGGAGTCATTGACCATGGCGTTGCAGGCTGAGCGGCTGCCTTTGGATGGCGTATCAGTGTATGTCCGGCAGATAGGCGAGCCGCAACCAGCTATTGACCACCGCACTGATGTGCCGCTCAACCCGGCCTCGACCATGAAGCTGCTGACCACCTATGCCGGACTTGAATTGTTGGGCCCAGCTTACGAATGGCATACCGAGGTTTACAGCGATGGCGCGCTGAAAAATGGTGTGCTGGATGGTAATCTTTTTTTGAAGGGTCATGGAGACCCTGTGCTTGATCTGGAGAGCTTCTGGCGCCTGCTAAGTAATCTTCGCCAGGCTGGCGTGCGGGAAATACGTGGCGACCTGGTGCTGGATCATAGTTACTTCGCACCCATTATCGATGTTCCCGGGGCTTTCGACGGCGAGCCATCCCGCGCTTATAACGCTGTTCCCGATGCCTTGCTGGTTAATCTGAAGGCGACCAGTTTTCATTTTCAAGGCAATACTCAAAGCGGCAAGCTAGCTATCTCTGCCGAGCCTGATTTTCCCCAGATCAAAATCGTCAATCGGCTAATGCTGAATCAGGGGTTATGCCAGAATTGGAAAGACAAGCTGGACTACAAAGTCACGCCACAGGGAGAAGATATAACGGTTACTTTCAGCGGTAGTTATGCCGCAGCGTGTGACGAGAAATATCTCGACCTCAGTCTGTTCGACGGCTCTGTCTATACATTTCACCTGTTTCGCCAGCTGTGGCAGCAATTGGGGGGTAGTTTTCAGGGTAAATTAAAAACAGGCGAGGTGCCTGTCACTGCGCAGAAGTTGCTGGATCACACCTCGCTGCCGTCGGCAGACGTCATCCGCCGCATCAATAAATACAGCAATAACTTAATGGCGCGACAACTATTACTCACCATCGCCGCAGAACGTAGTGGTGTGCCCGCAACCGACGAAGGCGCTCGCAAGGCAATCAATGACTGGCTGGCTTCAGAACGATTAAATTTTCCCGAACTGGTGCTGGAAAACGGTTCCGGGCTTTCGCGTATTGAGCGCATCAGCGCCAGGCACTTGGGAGAACTGTTGCTGGCAGCTTACGCCAGCCCGGTGATGCCTGAATTGATGTCTTCTTTGCCGGTATTGTCCGTGGATGGCACGGTAAAAAAACGTCAAACTGATAGCCAATTTCAGGGCCGGGCGCATCTCAAAACCGGCTCGCTGGATGGTGTCAGCGCGCTTGCCGGCTATATGCTGGATGAAAAAGGCCGACGCTGGGTAATTGTATTTATGGCTAATCACCCGCGTGCTGCCTTTTCAAGGCAGGCTCAGGATGTACTGCTGGAATGGGTTTACAAGCATGAATGAGGTCTGGGCTATGGCTGCAGCAAGGGAGTCCGCGCATGAACTCATAATGATTTCAGGTATCATAATCACTCCATCGGTGATGGTACCGATGATATCAGGGAGCTGTGCATGAAACGAACTACTTTACTGGCCAGTGCGCTGTTATTTGCATTGTTTGCAAATGTGGGCTGCACGGCTGATTCAGAAACTTCTGCTAAGGAACCAAGCGCAATGAGCAAAAATATTACCGATCTGGTCAAGACTGACCAGAAGGTGGGCGACGGCGCTGAGGCGCAGATCGGCAATAGCGTTAAAGTGCATTACACCGGCTGGTTGTATGACCCTAGTAAGCCCGAGGGCCACGGCAGCAAATTCGATAGCTCGCTGGATCGCGGCGACCCGTTTGAGTTTTTCCTGGGCGGCGGGCAGGTGATTCAAGGCTGGGACGACGGTGTGCAGGGCATGAAAGTCGGCGGCAAGCGCACGCTGATTATTCCATCCCATATGGCTTATGGCGAACGCGGCGCGGGTGGCGTAATCCCCCCTGGCGCCACACTGGTGTTCGATGTGCAACTGCTGGGGATTAAATAAACCAATGATGCTGTCGCTGCGCTTTCATTTCGAGAACGAGGCAGGCGGCAACGACTAAGCGATAGATAGTGCAAATTAGTAGGGTGAGAAGCGGGCGGGGAAGCCAACAATGCTTCGCTGATGAAATGGAAGCGGATAATGAAAGCAAGAGTAAAGTGGGTTGAAAATGTATGCTTCATCGGCGAGTCAGAAACCGGGCACGCCGTGGTGCTGGATGGTGCGCCAGATGCTGGCGGACGTAATCTTGGTATGCGACCGATGGAAATGTTGCTGTTAGGCATGGGTGCCTGTACCTCGTTTGATGTCGTTACCATTTTGAAAAAAGCGCGTCAGCCTATTAGCGATTGCGTGGCTGAGATGCAGGCTGAGCGTGCCGATGAAGTACCTAAAGTATTCACCAGGATTCATGTGCATTTCGTGGTGACTGGGGCAGGTTTGAATCCGGTGCAGGTTGAACGTGCCGTTAAGCTGTCGGCCGAAAAATACTGCTCAGCCTCTATCATGCTGGGCAAGACCGCAATAGTGACGCATGACTTTGAAATTATAGATTCTGAAATTAAAGCGGGGTCTGTTTGAAACGGCCTGACGGCCTGCTGGGCATGCGCCATGTGGCACTATTCGTGCAGGATTTAGACGCTTGTCTACATTTTTATATTGAAGTCCTCGGTATGCGATTGGAATGGCAGCCTGACCCTGACAATTATTATCTGACTTCCGGTTCCGACAATCTGGCCTTACACCGCGCCGCTGCTAGTGATGTGCCTGCTGGCCCGCAGCGTTTGGATCATATTGGCTTTATCCTGAAAACGCCCACCGATGTAGATGCGTGGCACACGCATTTTGTGCAACACAAGGTAAAAATTTTGCAAGCACCAAAGACTCACCGTGACGGTGCGCGCAGCTTCTACTGTACGGACCCCGCAGGTAACACGCTGCAGATGATTTACCATGCGCCCATTTCAGACAAAGCTAGCTAGCAGAGATTTTTATTGTCAGTGGGCTATTGTCTTCGAGCGCGCTGAATAGGCGGTCGATGTGTGGATGCTTGCCTGGATGGTTTTCGGCATCCAGAGTGTGCTCGGCATATAACACCAGCCCTTCTTCTGCGGCCTTGTTGTGGATGCTGCCCCATTTTTTCCAGAGATGATGATAGACCTTGAGCGAGCCCTGGCTACCGGGTTTGTTTTCGATAACACCAGCGGAATGACCATTCTGATCAAATAGCTCAATACGTTGCAGATGGTCGGCGCTTTCGAGAACGGCCAGGCGTTCGCTGAATGTTTTCATAGGTAGTAAGCGGTTTTTGTCATGGCCTTAGAGATCAGTTGCATGGCCGATTTGACTGGTGCCGGTAATTCAGCCCCGCCGTGTTGAATGGCAGTAGCTGCATGCTTGGTTTCATCAGCTTGCATTTGTTTGAGGATGAGGCGGCTCTTGATGTCTTCTTCAGGCAGGCGCTGCAAATGCTCATCTAAATGCCTGCCTACCTGACGTTCGGTCTCCGCTAAAAACCCCAGATTCCACTTATCACCTAACGCACCGGCAACTGTACCCATTAAAAATGAGCTGCCATACCACAGCGGGTTGAGCAGGCTTTTGCGCCCGCCTAATTCGTTAATACGCTTCTCACACCAGGCCAGGTGCTCGGTTTCTTCTTTTGATGCCTGGCGCAATGCAACTGCCGTGGCCGGGTTGCGCGCGGTCAGCGATTGGCCGTTATACAGCGCTTGAGCACAGACTTCCCCGCAATGGTTAACCCGCATCAGCGCTGCGGCAAGGCGCTTGGCTTGGTCATCAAGTTGAGTATCAAGCTGCTCACTATCCGGGTGCGCACGAGCACTGTGTGACTCTGCCAGCAAAGTGCGCAAGCCTTTATCAAACTCAATAATGAATCGGTCTAGCATCTGGATTATCTGACCTAGTAATAATTTATGATGAAACGGGCCTGCAAAAACAACAAAGCCGCCACACTTTAACTATGCGGCGGCTTTGCCCATTCTCACAGCCTACTTGTGCTGCAGAATTTGCAGACCCTTCAGCAGGTTCATTGCTTGATTGAACTGGTAGTCGTTTTTGGAGCCAAGTTCCAACGGAACATTTTTGTCGCCGGTTTTGTCCTTGCTATCGTCAGTGGTGGGCACTGGCGGAACAACCTTGGAGGGCTGCTCTACTTTAGCTGGCGCTTCACCCTCTTTAGGGTTGGACAGGTGATGCGTCAGATCCGCCTCACGCAGACCGAAGCCCAGGTCTGCAGTGCTTACTGTACTTTCTTCTACAACGATATCCGGCACGATGCCTTTAGCCTGAATGGAACGACCGTTAGGTGTGAAATAGCGCGCTGTAGTGAGCTTGATGGCAGTGCCGTTATTCATCGGCAGGATGGTTTGCACCGAGCCCTTGCCAAAGCTTTGCGTGCCCATAATGATTGCACGTTTGTGGTC
>JADGRN010000003.1 GCA_017880825.1 Methylophilaceae bacterium
GGTACCACAAGCGTTGAAATATTCAATGCCAGCACTGCTGACAATCCATATTTCAGCTTGCGGCTGGTGCGCGGGCAACAACATCGCGACATAAACTTTAGCTCTGAGCTTGAGCTTTTCTCAGTGCGTTGCGAGCTTGGCAGCAAAGGCAAGCAATTCGTGTTGGTGAATCACACTTGTGGCGCAAGCGGCTGTGCCGCAAGCAACTGGGGAATTATTGACCCGCGCCGGCTTAAAGTCATTCTGGTTCCAGATCAGCCCTATATAGGCAATGAAGCTGCCGCAACTGACCTTATAGGGCATAGCCTCAAACCCTTTAGCTGCAGCAATCGTTCCCTCAATTCAGTTGGTGCTCAAGGCAAAGGGGAATATTGCTATATATCCCTGCTTCATTAAGGCTGACTTATCATTCATCTTCCCCGACAGCAGCATTGCGTTTCCTCGAGCTCAATTTTCCCGTCAACCCGGACTGTCGTTGTCAGCCATGCGGGTTTGACCTGGCAAAACCAATCGGACTTTGGTCTGTTTGCTTATTTCCTGAAGAACAGAACTATAATTTGAATGGATTCGATTGATGGCGAAGATGTTCAACGTCTCCATGCTTCAACGTTGTTAATTATGGCTAAAAAATGAGGAGGCTCCATGCAAACTGCAGCAAACGTTGCATCTGTCGCTTATGTAATTCAACTGGCCGTTGCGCCAGTATTTCTGCTTACCGGTGTTGGCGCAATTCTGGCTGTGCTTACAAATCGCCTGGCTCGCGTAGTGGACCGCTTCAGGGTGCTGAGTGACCTGAGCAGTCAAGAGCAGTCTGTGTGTAAGCAAGAAATGACTACACTTTCACATAGAGCGCGATGGGTGCACTGGGCGGTCAGTCTATGCACTGTGTCCGCTCTTTTGATCTGTATCGTGGTGGCGGCACTTTTTGTCGGCTCGGAGATAAGCATGGATCCATCACGAGCTATCTCGTTGCTGTTCATTTCCGCCATGCTGGCTTTGATCCTGGGTTTGTTGTGTTTTCTGCGTGAAATATTTCTGGCAACCGGCAGCATAGAAACCCGGACGAAATAACGTCTTTTTTAGCCTCAGGGTCTTACCCTGAACTGGCGACCTGCAATGATGGGACTGTGCGCTTGTCTTGTACTTTGACAACTCGATCTGGCTCGGCGGGACTGCGTGCCCTGACGCAACATTTCCCGCGTCCAGGGCGGAATGAAGCTTGGTCAGCTTGCAGTTTCGCTAACCGCACGCCACAAACCCCGAGAGCTTCGCTATACTTTTGCCGTGATTGAACAACTTGATAATCAAGGAAATAGGTGACCGAATGCATTTGAACAGCATCATACGCAGCTTATTGCTGGCAGTTTCCCTGATAGCAAGCCAGGAAATACATGCGGCTGATGCAGCAAAAGAGGCTGCTGCCAATTTCTATCAAAACTACCATAAACTCAGACAGTCCGGCGGACTGACCGGCATCCCCAATGAGGCGCAACTGACGCAGCTATCGCCATTGATTACCCCACAGCTTGGCAGCCTTCTCAGCGCGGCACTGCGTGAGCAACAGCGCTGTGCCGAGCAGTTCCCCGACGACAAACCGCCCTGGATTGAAGGGGACATCTTCTCCTCCAACTTCGAGGGTTTCACCTCGTTCAATGTTGGAAACAGCAAGTCGCAGGGTCAAGCACGCCAAGTGTCAATAAAACAAGTACCGATAAAATTTGTTTATATCGAAGGCAAGTATAAAGTGAAGTGGACTGACACGCTGGTGCTCAGAAACGAAGCCGGGCACTGGCTGGTGGACGATATCTTCTATCACGCAAATTTTGCCTTCACCAGCGGATTCGGAAAAAACCTTCAGTCGTCGCTGAAGGCCATTCCCACATGCTGAGGCTGATCCTGCACTGGTAAGAATCCAGCAACCAGAGAAAGCATGGGCTATTCCGGTCGCCATAGCCTCGGCCAAATCCAGGGAATATCGCCATTATCGGCAAAACTACCCGAATACCCCGATATCGCTCAATAAACTATTCGTGCAATTCGCCAATCAAACTGATGCATACGCACCTTTGAAGCGACTGTTGAGTGAATATGGTGTGACAACTCAACTTTCCGGTAAAGCTGGAAAACTGCATTATCAAGCGGCGCTGACCAACATTGGAGTAGGCGAAAATGACAAAGTCATGTTTCTGGCAGGGAGCAGCTATTTTTCAATCCGTTAAAATTCAAGGCCTCAAAAATTGTATTTCCAGAATACGTGGTTGATTTCGGTGAAGAATCAGATGGCTAAAAATTTGCGTTTGTGTAGATTTGCTAATACTCGAATTCGCCGTAAATTCATGTTTTTCGACAATCTTGGATTTTCTTGACGCAGATCAATTAAATTTCAAATAAAACATGATAACAAACTGATCTATATAAATATATTTAGGAGTTGATAACCTCATCCTATAATATGGGACGCATTAGTCTTGTTATATGGATCACGCAACACCGGATATGAATGCCACACAAGAAGATGAATGCGACGCTCGCGAACAGGCTGAATAGTTACGGGCAGGATTTGCTTAAGCGTTACGGCGAACGCGTGCACAAGATTGCGCTCGACGCCGGCTTCACCTGCCCAAACCGCGATGGGAGCAAAGGCACCGGCGGCTGCACGTTCTGTAACAACGTCTCCTTCAGTCCGGCGGCAGATTCGCGCCAGAGCCTGGCCCAACAGATCAACCAGGCCAAGGGCAAAATTGCCCAGCGCACGCGCGCCAACCGCTTCATCGCCTATTTCCAGGCTTATACCAATACCTACGCCGACATCGAACAGTTGGCCGCGATGTACCGTGACGCGTTGCAACAGCCCGGCATCATCGGCATCTCGGTCGGCACCCGGCCAGACTGCGTCTCGGCACAGGTGCTCGACCTGCTCGACGACATCCGCCGCGACGGGCACGAGGTCTGGCTGGAGTTGGGGTTGCAATCGGCATTCGACGAAACCCTGATTCGAGTGAACCGCGGCCACACGCTGGCCGAATATCGCGATACCGCCCTGGCCGCACGCCGACGCGGCATTCCTGTGTGCACTCACCTGATCGTCGGCCTGCCGGGTGAAAACGAGGAACACTTCCACACCAGCCTGGACACCGTGCTGGACATCGGCGTCGACGGCCTCAAGCTGCATCCGCTGCACGTGGTCAAGCACACCATGCTCGCCTACCAGTGGCGCCGCGGCGGCTACCAGCCGCTGACCAAACCCGACTACATCCGCATCGCCGCCGACCTGATCGAGCGCACGCCGGAGCATGTCATATTTCATCGCGTCACCGCTACCGCCTCCCGCGACATCTTGCTGGCGCCGATGTGGTGCGCGGAAAAGTGGAACGTGCTGAACGGTATCGAGCAGGAGCTGCGCCGGCGCGATACCCGCCAAGGCAGCCGCGCCGGAACACCATTCTTCATCAAGGAACTGGAACATGTCGCTTGAACTGGTTTGCCCGGCCGGCAATCTGCCGGCGCTAAAAATGGCGATCGACCATGGCGCGGACTGCGTTTACATGGGTTTTCGCGATAACACCAACGCACGGGCCTTTCCCGGCCTCAATTTCGATTTCGCCGCTGCGCAGGAAGGGGTACGCTACGCGCACGCCAAGAGCAGGAAGGTATTGCTCGCGCTCAACACCTTCCCACAGACCGCGACCTGGTTGCGCTGGCAGCAGGCAGTCGACCAGGCCGCCGAAATGGGCGTAGATGCAATCATTCTGGCCGATCCCGGACTGATGCGCTACGCCAGCCGCACCTATCCTGGCATGCGCCTCCATCTCTCGGTACAGGGATCAGCCACCAACTACGAAGCGATCAACTACTATCACGAACACTTTGGCATCCAGCGCGCAGTGCTGCCGCGCGTGCTGTCGCTGGCGCAGGTGGAACAAGTGGTGAAAAATACGCCGGTGGAGATCGAATTGTTTGGCTTCGGCGGGCTGTGCGTGATGGTGGAAGGCCGCTGTGTGCTTTCTTCCTATGCCACCGGCGAATCACCAAACACCGCCGGCGTCTGCTCGCCGGCCAAAGCGGTACGCTGGGAACAGACCCCGAAAGGGCTGGAATCGCGCCTCAACAACGTGCTACTTGACCGTTACGGCGCCGAAGAAAAAGCCGGCTATCCGACGCTGTGCAAGGGGCGCTTCGAAGTCAGTGACGAAACCTATTACGCCATCGAGGAGCCGACCAGCCTCAACACGCTGGAACTGCTGCCGGAAATGCTGAACATGGGTATCGCTGCAGTCAAGATCGAAGGCCGTCAGCGTAGCCCTGCCTATGTCGAGCAAGTGACCAAAGTCTGGCGCGCTGCGATCGACACGGTCAAGCGCGATGCCGAAAACTACGCCGTGCACCCCGCATGGACGGCGCAACTCGACAAGATGGCCGAAGGGCAGCAGCACACGCTGGGCGCCTATCACCGACCCTGGAAATGATCATGAAACTCTCCCTCGGCCCCATCCTCTACTACTGGACCCGCGAAACGCTGCTGGATTTCTACGATCAGGTGGCCTCCTGGCCGGTGGATATCGTCTACCTCGGCGAGACTGTGTGCTCGCGGCGCCATACCTTCCGCACCGATAACTGGCTCCATGTCGCGGAAATGCTTGCCGCCGCCGGCAAGGAAGTGGTGCTTTCCACGCAGGCGTTGATCGAATCCGAATCCGACCTGAAGACGCTGCGCCGCTTGTGCGGCAACGGCAAGTTCAGCGTCGAAGCCAACGACATGGGAGCGGTCAGGCTGCTTTCCGGCAGCCCGTTCGTCGCCGGGCCGCACATCAACACCTACAATCCGTACACGCTGGAAATCCTGGCTGAAGCGGGCGCCACGCGCTGGGTGATACCGGTCGAGATGTCGCGCCAGATGCTGGCAGACCTGCTGGAACAGGACACACACGGCATGGAAAGCGAAATATTCGCCTACGGCCGCCTGCCGCTGGCGTTTTCCGCGCGCTGTTTCACCGCCCGCCGCTACAACCTGCCCAAGGATGACTGCCAGTTCCGCTGCCTGGAAGCGCCTTACGGCCTGACGCTGAAGACCCGCGAAGGCCAGCCGTTCCTCGCACTGAACGGCACGCAGACGCAGTCCGCCAGCGTCTACAACCTGCTGGCCGAACTGGAAAGCATGCCGGGGCTGGTGAATGTCCTGCGCATCAGCCCGCAGCCGCAGCACACCGGCGATGTGGCTGCCTTGTTCCACGCCGCGCTGAATGGGGCCGCGACTCCCGCCCAAGCCGCGCGAGAGCTCGCACCGCTGCTGCCGGAGGCAGCCTGCAACGGCTACTGGCATGGCAGGCCCGGTCTCGAACAGGTGGTCATGCCGTAAACAGGCATCTGAGAAGCACCATGTACTACGGCGAAAAATTCAACAGCATCAGCCATTTGATCGGCGCTGGCCTGGCTGGCCGCGGGCGGACTTCTCTACACGGCTGGCGTTGATTTATGTGGCATAAAACTTAAGGAACAGACCGTGAATCAGAATCGTCATGTCATCCCCCCGCAAATCGGCAAATTTCTGTCGCGGCTACCCGCTTACCCAGGGTCACTGTTATTCGTTGGCGCGCTCAACCTGATGCTTTTCAGGAACCTGCCTGCCGATGTCAGGCAATCACTCGCCAACAAGAAGCTCCGCATCAGGGTCAGCGACGCGCAGCTGTCATTTGATTTCAGATGGCTGCATAACAGCTTTTCCGCCTGCCAGAACATGGGGGAAGCCGATCTCACGATCAGTGCCTATGCGCATGATTTCCTGTTGCTGGCCCAGCGTCTGGAAGACCCTGACGCCCTCTTCTTCAGCCGGCGCCTCGTGATGGAAGGCGACACCGAGCTTGGTTTGCTGGTGAAAAACACCATCGACGCCATCGAGCTGCCCATGCTCGACCTTGAACGGATAAGCCCACGGCGTGTGCTGGCACGAATAAAAGAAAAGCTCTGCTTATCATGATACATACGCTTGCCGGGATTGGAGAGGGACAACGTTCCCTGCCCCCATGATCACCACCCCCAAACGGCTGATCGTCGCCATCACCGGCGCCACTGGCGCTGCCTATGGCGTACGTCTGCTGCAAGTGCTGCGCGAAACGCCGGACATCGAAACCCATCTGGTAGTGTCCGATGCCGGCCTGTTGAATCTGCAGCAGGAACTGGACATGGACCGCACGCAGCTCGAAGCACTGGCTCATATCGCGCACCATGTGCACGATGTTGGCGCAACGATTGCCAGCGGCTCGTTTCAGTCATACGGCATGGTCGTGGCTCCGTGTTCGATGAGGACGCTGGCCGCGGTGGCGCATGGCCTGTCAGACAACCTGATCACGCGCGCCGCCGATGTCATGCTCAAGGAGCGCCGCCGCCTGATCCTGATGGTGCGCGAAACACCGCTCAATCTGGCCCATTTGCGCAACATGACCAGCGTCACCGAAATGGGCGGCATTATTTACCCACCGCTGCCAGTTTTCTACCACCGGCCACAAACCATTGCCGACATGATCGATCACACCGTCGGCCGCGTCATCGATTTATTGGGTGTACCGCACACGCTGGCGCCACGCTGGAATGGACTCACGGCAGCGCACCAGACCGATCTGGCGGGTGACTGACTTGGCATACCGCGATTTACGGGACTTCATGGCCCAACTGGAACAGTTGGGCGAACTCAAGCGTGTCGCGTCCCCCGTCTCCCCGCATCTGGAGATGACTGAACTGTGCGACCGCACCCTGCGCTCTGGTGGTCCGGCGCTGTTGTTCGAAAACCCCGCGGGCCACAGCATCCCGGTGCTTGGCAATCTTTTTGGCACCTCCCGGCGCGTCGCGCTCGGCATGGGTGCCACGGACGTGAGCGAGTTGCGCAAGTTCGGTCATGTGCTGGCCATGCTGAAGGAACCCGAGCCGCCCAGAGGCCTCAAGGACATGCTGGACCTGCGCTCGCAGGTGAAATCCTTGTGGAACATGGCGCCCAAAGAGTTACGCTCAGCGCCGTGCCAGGACATCGTGTGGGAAGGCAACGATGTCGACCTGGCCCGGCTGCCAATTCAGCATTGCTGGCCCGGTGATATCGCGCCCCTGATCACTTGGGGGCTGGTGATCACCAAAGGGCCTCACAAGGAGCGCCAGAATCTGGGGGTCTACCGTCAGCAAGTGTTGGGCCGCAACAAAGTTATCATGCGCTGGCTGGCCCAGCGCGGCGGCGCGCTGGATTTTCGTGAACACGGTGCGCTCCATCGCGGCCAGCCCTATCCGGTGGCAGTCGCATTGGGAGCCGATCCTGCGACCATCCTGGGGGCCGTCACACCGGTACCCGACAGCCTGTCGGAATATCAATTCGCTGGCCTGCTGCGCGGCAGCCGCACCGAACTGGTCAAGGCCATCGGCAGCGACTTGCGAGTCCCCGCTTCGGCCGAGATTGTGCTGGAAGGGCATATTTACCCGGACGAGTCGCACGCCACGGGCTTCGAGCATGCGCTGGAGGGGCCGTTCGGTGACCACACCGGTTATTACAACGAGCAGGACTGGTTCCCGGTTTTCACCATCGATCGCATCACGATGCGGCGTGACCCGATTTACCACTCCACCTATACCGGCAAGCCGCCCGACGAGCCGGCGATTTTGGGACTGGCCCTGAACGAGTTGTTCATCCCGTTGCTGCAAAGACAGTTTCCGGAAATCACCGATTTTTATCTGCCGCCCGAAGGTTGCAGCTACCGTATGGCGGTGGTGCAGATGAAAAAATCCTACCCCGGTCACGCCAAACGCGTCATGTTCGGTATCTGGAGTTTTCTGCGGCAATTCATGTACACCAAGTTCATTGTGGTGGTGGACGAGGATGTGAATATCCGTGACTGGCAGGAAGTGATCTGGGCCATCACCACCCGCGTTGACCCGATGCGCGACACCCTGCTGGTGGACAACACACCGATCGACTATCTCGACTTTGCGTCGCCCGTCAGCGGCCTGGGCAGCAAAATGGGCATGGATGCGACCAACAAATGGCCGGGCGAAACAAGCCGCGAATGGGGTCGGCCGATTGTGATGCCCGCCGAAGTAAAAGCCAAAGTCGACGAGATTTGGCAAACGCTGGGATTTTGATGGCGGTAACGGTCTGAAGTACAGGGTGGGAGAAGAAAACGAACTAGTTCTTTTGGCTATTTCCAGGCCACCTGAAAAATCGGTGCCGGAAATCTAAACTTCGTAGTGAATATTACGCAGGTGCCGGATTACGATACTGCCCGCAAACCATATCAAGAAACAATTGATGCCAACGGATATCTGCCGTGAGTTCAGGATGAAAAGCAGTTGCCAGGATCGATCCCTGGCGCACCGCAACAATTAGCTTGCCACCATCCGCGGCCGAAAGGCTGGCTAATGGTTCCACGCCTTGCCCAATCGCCGTAATGACTGGCGCACGAATAAAGATTGCCGAACAAAGCTCCGTTCCATCACCCAATGCCGGAATCTTTGGTGTATCCAGCAGCATCTCAAAACTATCAACCTGCCGTCCAAAATAATTGCGATTAACAGTGATATCAAGCCCGCCCAGCAGGGGCTGACCTCCCGCTTTTTGGCCTTCAGCCCTTTCGGCCAAAAGAACCATACCAGCGCATATTCCCCAAATCGGCTTGCCTGCTTGCACCCATTCGCGCAGTGGTTCAATCAGCCCCCAACGCTCGGCAATTAAACCTATGGAAGTGCTTTCACCACCAGGAATAATCAAGCCATCGAGATGGGTCAATTGCTCGGGTTTGCGCACTTCGACAACGGTAGCACCCAATTGTTTGAGTATCTTGCTGTGCTCAATAAAGGCGCCTTGCAACGCCAAGACGCCAATGTTCAACACAGAATCCCGTCTATTCAAGCAATTCCTCTTATATGCCTTGTGTGAGCCGTTACCAGCCCCGTTGCGATATCTTTTCTTGTTCAAGAAGTGTGTCAATATTGATTCCTACCATGGGATCACCTAAATCTGTGCTTACTTCCGCCAGAATCCCAGGATCATTGAAATGGGTGACCGCCTGCACGATGGCTCTGGCCCGTTTTGCTGGATCGCCACTCTTGAAAATACCAGAGCCGACAAAAACGCCATCCATCCCCAATTGCATCATTAAAGCGGCATCAGCTGGCGTGGCTATACCACCCGCAGCAAAATTAACTACGGGCAAGCGGCCCAGCTTAGCTGTCTGTACAACCAGGTTATAGGGTGCCCGATTCTCTTTGGCAAAGGCAAACATTTCGTCTTCGTCCATGTTCTGTAGCTGACGAATGGCACCGTTCACACTACGCGCATGACGCACCGCCTCGACCACATTGCCGGTGCCGGCTTCGCCCTTGGTGCGGATCATCACTGCGCCTTCGGCAATCCGCCGCAACGCTTCTCCCAGGTTGCGACAGCCACACACAAACGGCACCAAAAACTTGGTCTTGTTGATATGGTGTTCCTCATCAGCAGGGGTGAGTACTTCGCTCTCGTCAATACAATCCACGCCCAATGCCTGCAGAATCTGTGCTTCCACAAAATGACCGATGCGAACTTTGGCCATCACCGGGATGGTAACTGCGGCGATAATCCTTTTAATCATGACTGGGTCACTCATGCGCGCCACACCGCCATCCTTGCGGATATCAGCTGGCACACGCTCCAGTGCCATCACGGCACAGGCACCAGACTCTTCGGCAATGCATGCCTGCTCGGCCGTCACCACATCCATGATGACCCCTCCTTTGAGCATTTGCGCCAACCCGGCCTTCACCTCAAAAGTGCCTTTCACTGCACTATCAATATTACTGATATGTTGTTTTGCAACAATCATCTATAGCCTCTCTTCATGAAATCCCAAGGTAACGGGATCGAATTATTTTCAAAGCGCTGCAAACTTGAGTGATGTCCGATTTCATGGGCTGGCAAACCTGAGCTGAGTCCAATTTAGCGGGCGGGCAAGTCATCAGAATTATGCTGCAATTTTTCTGTTAATGTAAAACTGATTGGCGAATTGAGCAGGTACAGGGAGTTCCTGGATTATTGTTTGAATGTCTGAAATGGATCAAACGGAGGCATCTGATTCCAAAAGTAAAATTCAACCAGTCAGTTCGATTTCGCTATTGAATGAATTTTTTGATAAAGATCTAAAATCAACTTCGGATTACGGATACTCCAAAAATTCTGCAGTCATAATACTCCCACTATCTGCCACAATGGCGGTACCAATATGCAGTTCACGAATAAAACGATGAAATTACCCAAAAACCTACTTTTGGCCTGTGTGCTTGGCACTGTAACGTTTAGCGCGGTCATGGCTTCTGAAGTCCAGTCTAATGCAGCCTATGATGAAGATTCGGACTTCCTTGCCGGGGCATGCACGGTCATCGGGCAAACCACCTATGGCAAAATTCCCTATTTTGATTGCTACTCATAGTTTTACGGCGTGCTGGATAGCTACCACACGCTTGCCAGCTCGCTGCCTGCTAGCCAGCGCATTTGCATGCCTGACAAACTGACACCAAAGCAGGCCTACGATATCTACTGGAAATGGTTTCAGAACAACCCGAAACAGGATCAATTAAGAGCCTCTGACGCCATTTTACGAGCACTACGGTCAAAATATCCATGCAAACACTAAACCCAGTCAACTTAACAATACCCGTTATCCAACTGGATGCAATCTGCCAACAAATCGAACAGGTTGGCTTTGGTTTTGTTCCCGCACAGCAGGTAAAAACCTGGCTCAATAACGCCTCTGCCAATGCGCTGAGCGACTGGCCGCAATTTCAGGCGAGCTGGGACAATATGCCGCGTGACAGCTACATGGCAGATGGCGGGCACTACCGCCGCCGCTGTTATGCCACCATGAGCGCCGCATCCGCAACCAGCCCGATTGTGCTTGAACCGCATCAACCGCATTACCAGAGCCTGGATTACAACCCCTTGCATGGCGGCGTTGCCCGTCACTTTGAGCCTATCGCACAGGAAATCGTGCTCGGCAATACCATGAGCAGTGTGCTTGGTTTTTGTCAGCAGTTATTCGGGCGTCTCATACCGGAAACTGCATGGCATATCGAATTGCATCAATTCCGCATTGAGGCCCAGCAAGGGCAGGCAGGAATGCCAACACCTGAGGGCATACATCGCGATGGCGTCAATTTTGTGCTGGTGATGATGGTAAAGCGCAATAATATATCCAGCGGCACCACCACCATGCATGACCTGCAATTGCGCAAGCTGGACAGCTTCACGCTGACGGCGCCTTTCGATTGCGCGATTGTCAACGACGAGCGCTGCATGCACGGCGTGACGCCGGTGCAGCAAATCGACCCCGCGCAGCCTGCGTATCGGGATGTGCTGGTGGTGACTTTCAGAAAAACTGGCTAATCTCTTACATAATGGTTAGGAGTCGTTATGGAACGCTGGGTAATTTACGCGATCATCTCCATGTTTTTTGCCGGGTTTACCTCGGTAATCGCCAAGCAGGGACTGGTGGGAATTTCCGCCGAGCTTGGCTTGACCGTGCGCAGCCTGTTTGTGATTGTTTTTATCCTGCTGTTCGCCTGTATGTCTGTCTCATTCGATGAAGCCAGAACCCTGCAAAAATCCAACTTGATCTGGCTTGGCCTCTCCGGCGTCACCACCGCCATATCCTGGGTGTTTTATTACAAGGCATTGAAGCTGGGTGATGTCGCCACGGTTGCCCTGATCGACAAAGGCAGTGTGGTTGTCGCCATTTTCCTGGCCTGGCTCATCCTCAAGGAAGTCATTACCGCGCGTCTGATGATAGGTGCGGCTTTGATGCTGATAGGCCTGCTAGTCATCTCAAAAAAATAGGCCTCAAAAAATAAGCAAAGTTAGCAACCAACCAGCCCATGCTTGCCAGCCATTACAGGCTGGGTTTGTTTTTGGCGCTCATATCAATTATCTATCGGTATCATAATAACAATCAATTTTATAAATCGTTAATACTGCTTTATGGTGTCGTTACTTGCACTGTCTGCCGATGACAAAAACATCATCAACGCACAGGCATTTTTGTAACAATTTTTGAACAGCATAATTTTGCTACAGGAGAAACGACATGAAGCTGAGTAAGCATAAAACATTGCAAGAACTGATTGTAAGTCTGTTAGCCAGCTACGCTCTAACACATTAAGCGACACATTGACTGGCACTGATTTGAAACCTAACTTGATTAAAGGAGATAGTAATGAGTAAAAAGCGATTAACTACAGCCGCCGGTGCACCGGTGCCCGACAACCAGAACGTAATGACCGCAGGCCCGCGCGGCCCGCAACTATTGCAAGATGTAGGTTCCTAGAGAAGCTCGCCCATTTCGACCGCGAGGTGATCCCGGAGCGCCGCATGCACGCCAAGGGTTCCGGCGCCTACGGAACTTTAACGGTCACTAACGACATCACCCGCTTTACCAAGGCCAAGATATTTTCCAAGGTAGGAAAGAAGACAGACCTCTTCATCCGGTTATCCACCGTGGCCGGGGAACGGGGCGCTGCCGATGCTGAGCGCGACATCCGTGGTGTCGCGATGAAGTTCTACACCGAGGAAGGCAACTGGGATTTAGTGGGTAACAATACCCCCGTATTCTTTATGCGCGATCCATTGAAATTCCCAGACTTAAACCATGCCGTTAAGCGTGATCCAAAAACCAATATGCGTAGTGCTGAAAATAACTGGGATTTTTGGACATTGCTACCCGAAGCGCTACATCAGGTCACGATTACCATGAGCGAGCGCGGGATACCTTTCTCCTATCGACACATGGACCTGTTCGGCAGCCACACATTCAGTTTCATCAACAACAAGGGAGAGCGGTTCTGGGTCAAGTTCCATTTCAAGACCCAGCAAGGGATCAAGAATCTGACGGATGCGGAGGCCGAGGTACTCATTGGCAAGGATCGCGAGAGCCACCAACGCGACCTCTACGAGAGCATCGAAAAAGGTGACCATCCGAAATGGACACTGTTTGTGCAGATTATGCCGGAAAAGGATGCGGCCAAGGTGCCCTACCATCCCTTCGACCTCACCAAGATTTGGCCACACAAAGATTACCCGCTGATCGAGGTCGGCGTGATGGAACTCAATCGCAATCCGGAGAACTACTTCGCCGAAGTGGAACAGGCCGCCTTCAACCCGGCCAATGTGGTGCCCGGCATCAGTTTTTCGCCGGACAAGATGCTGCAGGGCCGGCTGTTCTCCTATGGTGATACGCAACGCTACCGCCTTGGTGTGAACCACGACCATATTCCGGTGAACGCACCCAAGTGTCCATTCCATAGCTATCACCGTGATGGCGCGATGCGCGTGGATGGCAATCAGGGTGCTACCATTGGTTATGAGCCTAATAGCAAAGGCGAATGGCAAGAGCAACCGGATTTCTCCGAGCCGCCATTGGCCATTGAAGGCGCAGCCGACCACTGGAATCACCGTGTGGATGAGGACTACTACTCACAGCCAGGCAAGCTGTTCCGCCTGATGACACCGGCACAGCAACAAGTGCTGTTTGAAAACACCGCACGTTCCGTGGGTGGCGCATCGGTGGAGGTTCAAAAACGTCATATCGCCAATTGCAGCAAAGCAGACCCTGCATATGGCGCAGGCGTTGCCAAGGCGTTGGGACTCTCCATTTAATCAAGCGAGTTTAACCAGCCGAAAAGCGCCTAAGGTTGACTCCGCCTTAGGCGCTTTTGTTTCGCGCCTTGAGTGCGTAAGCTTCTCACATCGTTATAGAATAAAACTTTTACCACCCCAATCAGGAGCAAGCCATGACCGCAGAACTCAAATATCTAGCCCTGGTCGCCATATTTACCACGCTGATGTGGCTACCCTATGTGCTGAATGTGATCATGGTCAGAGGCGTGGTTGACGCCATGGGCTATCCGGACAATCCCAAACCCCTTGCCCTCTGGGCCTCGCGCATGAAGGCGGTGCACTACAACGCGGTGGAAACCTGGTGGTATTCGCCGTGCTGGTGCTCATCGCGCATGAAGCCAACATCAGCAATAAAGCCACCATCATGGCCTGCAGCGTGTATTTCTGGGCGCGCATGCTGCATTTCGCCAGCTATGCCTGCGCCGTGCCTGTGGCGCGTACGCTGGCCTTTATTGCAGGTGTGGTTTGCCAGTTGACGATTGCCTGGCAGATTCTGGCGTAAACAACTCAAGACTAAGCCGAGGGGATCGCATGCCAGCCGAATCTCCGGCGCATGATGAAAATCG
This sequence comes from Methylophilaceae bacterium, assembly GCA_017880825.1. Lineage (GTDB taxonomy): Bacteria > Pseudomonadota > Gammaproteobacteria > Burkholderiales > Methylophilaceae > JADGRN01. The sequence continues at coordinate 14,242 of JADGRN010000003.1, forward strand.
TGCTGCCTATCATCATTTTCCTGATTATCTACCTGTCATGGCTGTTGTTCCGTCGCTGGTTCTAAGCAGAATCCATGCAGCTTGAACGCGTTCTACATTCCCAGGGCTTTGGCTCGCGTAAAGCCTGCCGCATCATGGTGCGGCAGGGTGAAGTCACAGTGAATGGAGATGCCTGTGACGACCCATTCGCCGAATTCGATACCGAAAATCTGAATTTCAGCGTAAATGGCGAACCCTGGCGGTATCGCGAAAAAGCCTATCTCATGCTGCACAAGCCGGCGAATTACGAATGCTCGCACAGAACCCAGCACCACCCCACCATCTATAGCCTGCTGCCCTACCCCTTGGTGGCGCGCGATGTGCAATGCATAGGCCGGCTGGATGAAGACACCACCGGCTTGATTCTGCTCTCCGACGATGGCCAGTTCATCCACCGCATGAGTTCACCCAAATGGAAAGTGCCCAAAGTCTACGAAGTGACCGCCAAGCATGCGGTTGATGAAAAGCAGATAAGCGATCTGGTCAAAGGCGTGCAACTGGTGGACGAACCGGCGCCCATTGCCGCGCTGGCTTGTAAACAGATCAGCGATCACGTCATCCACCTGACGCTGGCCGAGGGCAAATATCACCAGGTCAAACGCATGGTGGCCGCCATCAGCAACCGCGTGGAAGGCTTGAAACGCATCCGTATCGGTGAATTAAGCCTGCCGGACGATTTGGCCGTTGGTCAATGGCGCTGGCTGGATGAGGCCGCACTTGTGCTTTTAAATCAACAACCAAAAAATGAAAGAGTATCAGCATGACCATCGTCCCCACTTACGCGGCCATTCTCGGCTTGCTGTTTATCTTCCTCAGTATTCGTGTCATCAAGACGCGCCGCAAGGAGCGCGTAGCCATCGGCGATGGCGGCAACCCGCGCATGCAACGCGCCATCGCCGTGCACAGCAATTTTGCCCAATACGTGCCGCTGGCTTTGCTGCTGCTGGCATTTCTTGAAATGCAGCAAGGGCCCACCATGCTCATCCAGATACTTTGCGTGGCTTTGCTGATTAGTCGTTTGCTACATGCCTATGGCGTGAGCCAGATGCAGGAAAATTTCCGCTTTCGCGTGGTCGGCATGCTGATGACCTGTGGGGTGATTGGCTTGACGGCGTTGCTCCTGTTGGCTTCTGCTTTGATAAGACATACCGGATAAGAACTCCATTGTTATTGGCACCCGCCTACTTTTATTTGCTGGCTTTTATTTGAACGCCCCGTATAATGCAGCTTCCCTGCGCCATACCAATCAGCGCAGCGGTCTCTTTACCACCCGATCTTTCTTGATCCCTTATTCGTCTGCCTCGATTGGTGTTGCTTGAAGCAATAGGCCGTCGCAGGAGTTTTACATTGTCTACAGAAATTAAATTTGCCGACCTCGGTCTGGCAGAGCCTATCATGCGTGCCATTTCTGACGCTGGTTACACTATCCCCACCCCGATTCAGGCCAAGGCCATCCCACAAGTGTTACAGGGCGGCGATTTGATGGGTGCCGCGCAAACCGGCACCGGCAAAACCGCCGGGTTTACCTTGCCGATTCTGCATCGTTTATCCACCACGCCACTGGCTAACCCGCAAAAAGGTCGCCCACGCTGCCTGATGCTGACCCCGACGCGCGAGCTCGCAGCGCAGATTGAAGAGTCGGTCAAAACCTACGGTAAATACCTGCCGCTGAAATCCATGGTGATCTTCGGCGGCGTCGGCATCAATCCGCAGATCGACCGTCTCAAGAAGCCGCTGGATATTCTGGTCGCCACACCGGGCCGCCTGCTGGATCACGCCGGCCAGAAGACGGTGGATCTTTCCGGCGTGGAAATCCTGGTGTTGGATGAAGCCGACCGCATGCTGGATATGGGCTTCATCCGCGATATCAAGAAAATCCTCGCGATGCTGCCAAAACAACGTCAGAACCTGCTGTTCTCGGCAACATTTTCTGACGAAATCAAGGCACTGGCTGACGGACTGCTGCACAACCCCGGCTTTGTCGAAGTGGCGCGCCGCAACACCCCATCTGAACTGGTCGAACAGACCGTGCATCTGGTGCCGCAATCGCATAAGCGTGAGCTCATGAGCCATTTGATCAAACACCACGACTGGAAGCAGGTGCTGATTTTCACGCGCACCAAGCACGGCGCCAACAAGCTCGCCGAAAAGCTGGTCAAGGACGGCATTGCGGCCGCCGCGATCCACGGCAACAAGAGCCAGTCGGCGCGCACCAAGGCGCTGGCGCAGTTCAAGGATGGTTCCATGCCGGTGCTGGTGGCGACCGACATCGCTGCGCGCGGGCTGGACATCGACCAGCTGCCGCAAGTGGTCAATTTCGAACTGCCCAACGTGCCGGAAGATTACGTGCACCGCATTGGCCGTACCGGTCGTGCAGGCAGCAGTGGCGCGGCAGTATCGCTGGTGGATCAGGAAGAACTGAAGTTTCTCAAGGATATCGAGCGCCTGATCAAACGCGAGATCCCAAAAGTGCCGGCTGCAGGCTACATACCGTCAGCCATGCCCGAACCCGAAGCGCCACGCCCGCCAAGGCCGCAACAGCAAAGGCGTAGCCAAGGGCAGGGTCAACGGCAAGGCCGCTCACAAAACGGTGGGCAAGCTGAACGGCCACGTGGTAGCCAGCCAAATGGCAGGCCGAACAACGGCAGATCAGCCAATGGGCACAACGGCAAAGCTGCATCAAGCCAGCCTACTAATCGCCAGCCAGAAAACAAGCCTGTTGCAAATCAGCATATGTCTGAGGCCGCGCGTCATCAGGCCATGCCGCAGGCTGCTTTGTTTTCACCCAAGGTCGTTCATCGAGGCGGTAATCGCGGACGTTAAACTTAGACTAACAAATTAAAATGCAAGATAAGTCGCCTGCGCTAAGCATTCTGCACGACATCTTCGGATACAGCGCTTTTCGCGGCGGGCAGCAGGCGATTGTGGAGCATGTAGCGGGTGGCGGTGATGCGCTGGTGCTGATGCCGACTGGCGGCGGCAAATCGCTGTGCTACCAGATACCCGCGTTACTGCGCCCCGGCGTCGGCATCGTCATATCACCACTCATCGCGCTGATGCAGGATCAGGTGGATGCCTTACGCCAGCTTGGCATCAAGGCTGCCTTTCTCAACTCCAGCCTGGATAGCGACACCGCTCGCCAAGTGCAAAGCGACTTACTGCGAGGCGATCTCGACTTGCTCTATATTGCGCCGGAGCGCCTGCAGGCAGCGGGCTTTCTAGGCTTGCTGCAACAGGTGCAGGAAAATATCGGGCTGGCCTTATTCGCTATCGACGAGGCCCATTGCGTCTCGCAGTGGGGGCACGATTTTCGCCCGGAATACCGTGCGCTGACGGTGCTGCACGAGCGCTTTCCCGATGTGCCGCGCATTGCATTGACGGCGACTGCGGATACGCCTACCCAGCACGAAATTGTTGAACGGCTGGCGTTGGAGCAAGCGCGCCAGTTCATCTCCAGCTTTGATCGCCCCAACATTCGCTATCGCGTTTTACTGAAAGCCAACGCGCGCCAGCAATTACTATCTTTCCTGCAAGCCGAACACGCTGGCGATGCCGGGATTGTCTACTGTTTATCGCGCAAAAAAGTGGAAGAAACCGCAGCTTGGCTGAGCGATCAAGGTTGGGACGCGCTGCCCTACCACGCCGGGCTGGATAGTGCCACGCGCAATGCCAACCAGCGCCGTTTTTTGCGTGAAGAAGGCGTGGTGATGGTGGCCACGGTAGCCTTCGGCATGGGCATAGATAAACCCAACGTACGCTTTGTTGCGCACCTTGATCTACCCAAAAGCATGGAAGGCTACTATCAGGAAACCGGACGCGCCGGACGCGACGGCTTGCCTGCCAATGCCTGGCTGGCCTACGGTCTCGGTGATGTGGTCAGCATGCGCCAAATGCTCAGCACCGGCGACGCGCCAGAAGAGCGCAAGCGGCTGGAGCTGCGCAAACTCGATGCCCTGCTCGGCTATTGCGAATCCACCGCCTGTCGCCACCAGGCAGTACTGCGCTACTTCGGCGAGGGACATCCCGGCGATTGCGGCCAGTGCGACAACTGCCTGACCCCGGTGGAAACCTGGGATGGCACCGAAGCTGCGCAAATGGCGCTATCCTGCGTCTACCGCACCGGCCAACGTTTTGGTGCAGGGCATCTGATCGATGTGCTGCTGGGCAAGATGACGGCCCAGGCTGAGAAGTTCCGCCATCACACGCTGACTACTTTCAGCATCGGGCAGGCGCTGAATCAGGCCCAATGGAGCAGCGTCTACCGGCAACTGGTGGCTGCCGGCTACCTGGAAGCCGACATAGAGGCCTACGGCGGCCTGCGCTTGACCGAGCTTGCGCGCCCGCTGTTACGCAATGAGCGCAAAATCTGGCTGCGGCGCGACACCAAGCCAGTGCGCGTCAAAGCCAGCAAGGCCGAGCGCAGCGCCAGCGTGCGAGAGGCATTTGCTGGTGCCAATGATGATCCACTATGGCAAATACTCAAAAACAAACGCCTGCAACTGGCGCGCGAACAGGGCGTACCGCCTTATGTCATCTTTCATGACAGTACGCTGCTGGAAATTCTCAACCGCCGGCCAAGCACTCTGGAACAACTGGCGCAGATCAGCGGCGTAGGCCAGGCCAAGCTGGCACGCTATGGCGAGGCGTTTCTAAAGGTAATTAAGGGCTCGGATTTAGATTGAAACTGCTATGCCTATATAACGCAGGCGCCTCTCATCATGAATAGTGGACTGAAAATCTGGGTAGATGCCGACGCCTGCCCGGTCGTCATCAAGGAGATCCTGTTTCGTGCGGCGGAACGCACGCGGGTTGAAATAATATTAGTCGCCAACAAACTGCTGCGAGTACCGCCCTCGCCCTATATCAAGGCCATGCAGGTGCCCGCTGGCTTTGATGTCGCGGACAACAAGATTGTGCTGGAGCTGGAAGCTGGCGATCTGGTCATCACCGCCGACATTCCTCTGGCGGCGCAAGTCATTGCCAAAGGCGGCCATGCGCTGAATCCGCGCGGCGAGTTCTACTCCAGGGAAAACATCAGCGAGCGTCTGACCATGCGCAATTTCATGGAGGAATTGCGTGGAAGCGGCGTGGATATCTCCGGTCCCGCGTCATTCAGCCAGAGCGACCGCCAGGGATTTGCCGCTGAACTTGATAAATTTCTGGCGCGCCAGAAGTAAAAATTGACGGCATAATAAAGCTAACGAAGCTGAATTGACCCTGCCATGAACCTCGAAACCTGGGAACTGCTGAGCTATATCGTCACCGTGTTTGGCCTGCCGCTGGCCATCATCGCCTTCATGTTCGAGCAGCGCAAGGAGCGC
>JADGRN010000063.1 GCA_017880825.1 Methylophilaceae bacterium
CCGGGGCGCACCCGAAAGCGCAGCGTCCAGGGCTCGCCGGCGGCCCGGCGACGGCCGACCTCGTCGGGGGAGAGCTCGTGGCAGGCGCCGTTGTAGACCCAGGCGCGCTTGTCGGCCTGCGCCGCCCGGCGCTCGGCCTCGAGCTGCTCGGGAGTGTGGAAACAGGTGTAGAGGTGGCCGGCGGCCAGCAGCTTGGCGATGTGCTCGCGGTAGACCGGCTCACGCTCGGTCTGCCGGTAGGGACCGTGGGGGCCGGGCTTCTCGGGCCCTTCGTCCCACTCGAGCTCCATCTCGCGCAGCGAGCGCAGGATCTGGGCGATCGCCGCGTCGGTCGAGCGCGACGCGTCGGTGTCCTCGATGCGCAGGACGAAGTCGCCGCCGCGCCGGCGGGCGAAGAGGTAGTTGTACAGGGCGGTGCGCGCCCCACCGAGGTGGAGGTAGCCGGTGGGGGAGGGGGCGAAGCGGACGCGGACGGTGGAAGTGTTCAACGGAGCGGGAGGGATTCGAACCCTCGATACAGGTTTAAGCCCGTATACTCCCTTAGCAGGGGAGCGCCTTCGACCACTCGGCCACCTCTCCGCGAAAGGCCGTAAGATACGCGAATATTCCGCAAAAATCAAACGCAGGTCTTGCGCTAGCCGCGGTCTTCTTCCAGTTCAAATGCTTTATGCAGCACGCGCACCGCCAACTCCATGTATTTTTCATCAATCACCACCGAAATCTTGATTTCAGAGGTGGAAATCATTTGAATGTTGATGCCTTCTTCGGCCAAAGTGCGGAACATCTGACTGGCGATACCGACGTGTGAGCGCATACCGACGCCGACCACGGAAACTTTGGCAGTTTTGTCGTCGCCAACAATTTCGCGAGCGTTGATGTGGCCTTGCACCTTGTCCTTGAGGATGGTTAGCGCTTTGTTCAACTCGTTTTTATGCACGGTGAAAGTGAAGTCGGTAGTGCCATCCGCGCCGACGTTCTGGATGATCATGTCGACATCGATATTGGCGTCGGCGATAGGTCCCAGGATTTGATAAGCGATGCCCGGGCGGTCAGGCACGCCAAGCACAGTGATTTTGGCTTCGTCGCGGTTAAACGCGATGCCGGAGATGATGGGTTGTTCCATATTTTCGTCCTCAAAAGTAATCAGCGTGCCTTCGCCTTCTTCTTCGAAGCTTGAAAGCACGCGCAGTTTGACCTTGTATTTGCCGGCGAACTCGACCGAGCGGATTTGCAGCACCTTGGACCCGAGGCTGGCCATTTCCAGCATTTCCTCGAAGGTGATGGATTTCAGGCGGCGCGCTTCCGGTACTATGCGCGGGTCGGTGGTGTAAACGCCGTCAACATCGGTGTAAATCTGGCACTCATCGGCCTTGAGCGATGCGGCAAGTGCCACGCCGGTGGTATCGGAACCGCCACGGCCCAGCGTGGTGATGTTGCCGTTTTCGTCCACACCCTGAAAGCCTGCGACGACGACGACAAAGCCCGCATCCAGATCGGCGTGGATTTTTTTATCATCGATATCAAGGATGCGCGCCTTGGTATGGGCGTCGTTGGTCCAAATGGGCACTTGCGCACCGGTATAGCTTACGGCCTTAATGCCCAGGTCCATGATTGCCATGGCCGTCAGCGCGATGGTGACCTGCTCGCCGGTAGCGACCATCACGTCCAGCTCACGCGGGTCCGGCTCGGCCATAATTTCCTTGGCCAGGTTGATCAGTTTGTTGGTCTCGCCGGACATGGCCGACACCACCACCACGACCTGGTGGCCGAGTGCTTTGTAACGCGCCACGCGACGTGCCACGCTGCGGATGCGTTCGGGATTGGCGACCGAAGTGCCGCCATATTTTTGTACGATTAATGCCATAAACTAAAGCCTGTTGGTTAGCCTAATTGTTGTTGAATGTAGCCTGTTACTGAGGCCAATGCTTTGGGTAGCTGGCTGGCGTCAGTGCCGCCTGCCATCGCCATATCGGGCCGCCCGCCGCCCTTGCCACCGACCTGGGTAGCGACAAAGTTGACCAGATCTCCAGCCTTGATCTTGCCGGTTAAATCTTGGCTTACCGCGGCAACCAGGCTGACTTTATCGCCCTCGGTCACTGCCAGCAGCAGGGCGCAGTTGCCGAGCTTGTCTTTGAGTTTGTCTGCGACTTCACGCAGACCCTTGGCGTCCACGCCATCGAGCTTGGCTGCGAGCACTTTCACACCGGCAACGTCCACTGCCTGGCTTGCTAAATCATCACCCTGGCTGGAAGCCATTTTTGATTTCAGGCGTTCCAGCTCTTTCTCGAGTGCCTTCACGTTATCCATGACCTGGCCGATCTTGTTCGGCAGCTCCTGCGCTGGGGCCTTGAAAGCTGCTGCCGCATCATTGAGCAACGCTTGCTGCTGTTGGATGTAAGCCAGAGCGACATCGCCGGTGGTAGCCTCTACGCGGCGCACGCCCGCAGCTACGCCGGATTCGGCGATAATCTTGAAAAGACCAATATCACCAGTCCTTTGTACATGTGTGCCGCCACAAAGTTCGCGGCTGCTGCCGATGTCCAACACGCGTACCTCATCGCCGTATTTCTCCCCAAACAGCATCATGGCGCCGGTTTTCTGCGCGGCTTCAATATCCATGATGCGTGCTTTAACGGCTGTGTTGGCAATAATTTCATTGTTCACAAGTCTTTCCACACGGCGAATTTCATGTTCTGTTAACGGCACGTTATGCACGAAGTCGAAGCGGGTTCTTTCATGATCGACCAGCGAGCCCTTTTGCTGCACATGATTGCCCAGCACCTCTCGCAGCGCCTTGTGCATCAAGTGGGTGGCCGAGTGGTTGCGCATGGTGCGGTTGCGTGCCTGCATGTCAACCTTGGCGGCGACGGTGCTGCCCACGTTCAGGGTGCCGGTTTTCAATACTCCATGGTGGCCGAACACGGTGGCCTGGATTTTCTGCGTATCTTCCACTGAGAAAATACCATCGCTGCCTTGCAGCAAACCTTGATCGCCTACCTGGCCCCCGGATTCAGCGTAGAACGGCGTTTCATTCAGTACGACCACGCCCAGATCGCCTTCGCTCAAGCTGCTCACGGCAGCGCCATCCTTATACAGCGCCAGCACGCTGCCTTTGGCTTCCAGCGTTTCATAGCCATGGAACGTGGTCGGCTTGCCGGCGTATTCAAGGTTGGCAGCCATCTTGAATTTGCCAGCAGCGCGCGCCTGGTCTTTCTGGCGCGCCATAGCCACATCGAAAGCAGCGGCATCAACCGTTACATTGTGTTCGCGGCAGATATCAGCGGTTAAATCGAATGGAAAGCCAAAGGTGTCATGCAACTTGAATGCGGTTTCGCCATTGAAAGTTTTTGTGTCGGTTTTGGCCATCGCAGCCAGATCAGCTTCCAGTATCGCCATGCCATGTTCGATGGTCTCGAAGAAGCGCACTTCTTCCTGCCGTAATACGCCCATCACATGTCTTTGGCTGCTGGCTAAATCTGGATAAGCTTCACCCATCTCAGCGACCAGATCGGGCACCATCTTGTGGAAGAACGCCTTGCGCACGCCGAGTTTGTAGCCATGGCGGATGGCGCGGCGGATGATGCGGCGCAGCACATAGCCGCGGCCTTCATTACCGGGGATGACACCATCGGCAATCAGGAAGGCACAGGCGCGGATATGGTCGGCTAGTACCTTGAGCGAAGGACTATCCAAGTCCGTGCAGTGCGTTTCACGCGCGGCGGTCTGGATCAGGGTTTGCAGCAGATCGATTTCGTAGTTGGAGTGCACGTGTTGCAACACCGCGGCGATGCGTTCTAGACCCATGCCGGTATCGACGGAGGGCTTGGGCAGTGGATGCATCACACCGGCTTCGTCGCGGTTGAACTGCATGAATACGTTGTTCCAGATTTCGATAAAGCGGTCGCCGTCCTCGTCCGAGCTGCCCGGAGGGCCGCCGGGAATCTCGGGGCCGTGGTCGTAGAAAATCTCGGTGCAGGGCCCGCAAGGGCCAGTGTCGCCCATCATCCAGAAATTGTCGGAAGCGTAGCGCGCGCCCTTGTTATCGCCGATGCGAATCACGCGCTCGGCCGGCATGCCGATTTGCTTGGTCCAGATGTCGTAGGCCTCAATGTCCTCGGCGTAGACCGTCACCGTGAGCTTATCCTTGGGCAGTTTGAAGACTTCGGTCAGCAATTCCCAGGCGTAATGGATCGCATCCTGCTTGAAATAATCGCCAAAGCTGAAGTTGCCGAGCATCTCGAAGAAGGTATGGTGGCGCGCGGTGTAGCCGACATTTTCCAGGTCGTTGTGCTTGCCGCCGGCACGCACGCATTTCTGGCTTGAAGCAGCGCGGGTGTAGGGGCGCTTGTCGAAGCCGAGAAATACATCCTTGAACTGGTTCATGCCGGCGTTGGTGAACAGCAGGGTCGGGTCGCCGTGAGGTACCAGCGAGCTGGAGCTGACGACTTGATGGCCTTTGGAGGCGAAGTAGTCCAGAAATGCCTGGCGTATTTCGTTGCTGCTTGGATTGCTCTTCATCAACATCTTTCTACTGCATACCTTTTAAATTGTTTCGTCCGGGTCATCACGCAGCACCTGCTTGATGACCTCAAAACTAAAACCGCGGCTCTGTAAAAATCTCGCCTGTTTGGCCCATTGTTCGCGGTTCTGTGGGAGTGCGCCATATTTCTTGCGGCAAATGCCACGGGCATTGGCGACTTCGTCATGTTTGACTTCTGCCAGCGCTTTCGCCACGACTTCTTCGGATACCCCATGCTCGCGCAGTTCGTTGGCGACTCGCAGACTGCCAAACCTGGCTTTTCTGGCATGCACTATCTGTTCTGCGTAGCGCTGCTCCGATAGCCAGCCACGTTTTTTGAAGTCTTCCAGCAGCGCCGTTATATCGTCATGCAGCTGATTTTTATCGTCGGAATCCTGAGCATAAAGACGCAGTTTCTGCTGCAATTCCTGATACGAGTATTCGCGCCGACTTAGGTATGCTAAAGCACGTTCGCGCAGGCTTGGCTTATTCGGACTAATCGCCACCTTCCGTATCCGCAGTCATCGGCGCAGCACTTGCCATTTTGGAATTTGCACGTATCTTGGCGTCAATCTCGTCGGCGATGTCTGCGTGTTCCTTCAGGTATTCACGCGCATTGTCCTTACCCTGGCCGATTTTCTCGCCCTTGTAGCTATACCAGGCTCCGGCTTTTTCCACCAGCTTGAGGTTGGAGCCAAGCTCGATGATTTCGCCTTCGCGCGAAATGCCTTCACCATACAGGATATCGAATTCAGCCTGCTTGAATGGTGGTGCCACCTTGTTCTTGACCACCTTGACGCGCGTTTCCGAGCCGATGACTTCATCACCTTTCTTGATCGCACCGATGCGGCGGATATCCAGCCGTACGGAGGCGTAGAACTTGAGCGCGTTGCCGCCGGTGGTGGTTTCCGGGTTGCCGAACATGACGCCGATCTTCATGCGGATCTGGTTGATGAAAATCACCAGGGTATTGGTGCGCTTGATGTTGCCGGTGAGCTTGCGCAGCGCTTGTGACATCAGTCGTGCTTGCAGGCCCATGTGCGAGTCGCCCATTTCACCTTCGATTTCGGCCTTGGGCGTCAGCGCTGCCACCGAGTCGATAACGACGATATCCACAGAGCCTGAGCGCACCAGCATGTCGGCGATTTCCAGTGCCTGTTCGCCGGTATCAGGCTGAGAGATCAGCAATTCAGAAACATTGACGCCGAGTTTTTGTGCGTACTGTGGGTCGAGTGCGTGTTCGGCATCGATGAACGCAGCGACGCCGCCCAGTTTTTGCATCTGTGCAATGACTGACAGGGTGAGCGTAGTTTTACCTGAAGACTCCGGGCCGTAGATTTCGACCACCCGGCCACGCGGTAGACCGCCAATGCCCAAGGCAATATCGAGGCCGAGCGAGCCGGTGGAAACGGATTGGATATCCGCACCGATATCCGTATCGCCCATGCGCATGATGGAGCCTTTGCCGAACTGTTTTTCGATTTGCGAGAGTGCCGCGGCCAGTGCTTTGCTTTTATTCTCGTCCATGTTTTGCCCCTGTTTTGGTATGCGCAATAAAGCTGCCAATTATTTCATAAATCACTACTTAAAGTAAGCTGAAGCAGTACTTCAAGCATTGTTTTAACCGATACCCGGCGCACTTCTTCGCGGTCTCCCGAAAGGTGCCTGCTCACAGTTTTTATATACCCGTTAGCCGCGGCCCAGGCAAAGCAAACAGTGCCGACGGGTTTTTCCTGGGTACCACCATCGAGCCCGGCAATACCGGTGATGGCTGCCGCGATGCTGGCATGGCTATGCTTGAGCGCGCCTAGTGCCATTTCACGCGCGGTTTGTTCGCTGACAGCGCCGTGCTGGCTGAGGGTGTTTTCCGTTACACCCAACATCTCGATTTTCGCGGCATTGCTGTAGGTAATAAAGCCGCGATCAAACCAGGCCGAACTGCCGGCGATGGCGGTGATGCACTCGGCTACCCAGCCGCCAGTGCAGGATTCTGCCAGCGCCAGCGTCCAGCCACGTGCCTTGAGCGCATTACCCAGTTCACTGGCTAGGGTTAGTAATTCGGAATCAGCCATTGCAATGCTTTCAGGCAGGCGATGGCATAAATCGCCGCCAGCAGGTCATCGAACATTACCCCGAATCCTCCCCTCAGGCGCGCGTCGCACTGGCGGATAGGGAATGGTTTCCAGATATCAAACAGACGGAACAGCGCAAACGCTGCCAGCCACCAGAGCCAGGTCTGCGGCGTGAATTGCAGTACCAGCATGAAAGCGACAATTTCATCCCAGACAATACTGCCATGATCGGATACGCCCAGTGCCTTGCCTGTCTGTGTAGAAATGGGGATGCCAACCATAAACAGCAGCGCAATGACGATGAAATGCACAAGCTCCGGCGTCAGCATCAAGGCCATGAATAGCGGCACAGCAACCAGGGTGCCGAAAGTCCCGGGTGCTTTTGCTGCCAGGCCGCTACCGAAGCCCAGGGCTACAAAATGGGCAGGGTGGCTGAGCAGAAAATGGCGATCAGGAGAAGTGGTCAAAACCAGTTTCCTTGAAGTGGATGGGATCACCATTTTCTGCACGCACGATTAGGCCGGAGTTACCGGTAATGCGACCAATGCAGCTTAATGGCAGTGCCAGTTGTTTGCTTAAATTTACAATCTCACCGTGTTTTTCTTCGGGGGCAGTAAAACACAGTTCATAGTCATCACCACCAGACAGAACCATTTTCTGGACTTGTTCATCATCGAAGTGATTACTCACAACAAATGAACGTGGCAGGTACTGCAAACGGATTTCCGCCCCGACTTTGGAGCATTCAAGAATGTGCCCGAGATCCGCCAGCAGCCCATCAGAAATATCAATCGCACTATGGGCAATTGGCTGCAAGGCCAGTCCTAATTCCACCTTCGGCAGCGGCTTATGCAACGCAGGCAAACACGAGGCAAGTTGACCTTCGGGTAATGCATAACTACCTTGCAATACAGCCAGCGCAAGAGCTGCATCACCCAGGGTGCCGGAAACCCATATCTCATCGCCGACCTTGGCACCAGAGCGCTTGAGTGCTTTGCCACTTGGCACTTCCCCCATGATTTGCACGCAGATGTTGAGCGGGCCGCGC
>JADGRN010000064.1 GCA_017880825.1 Methylophilaceae bacterium
TGGCTTTCCGTGTAGTAAATTCTGCGTCTCTGCTTCATCTGCAACACTCCTTCTGCTTACGCAGGCTCTAGTGTGTTGCATCCACCGGTTGAATCCGCAGCCGAAATCGGACATCAAAAATTAGCTGGCTTTCCGAAACGTGAGATTGATACGACGGCTACCCAACAAGGAATGATGTGCTTGCTTAACCGGCAACACGCCGTGATAGCGCATTCTGTCCGAGCCGCCCCAGACCACCACATCGCCATGGTTGAGCGGGACATGGGCAGGTTTATCCGCGCGCTTGAAGCCGCCGAATAAAAACATGGCGGAAACGCCCAGCGAGACCGAGACAATGGGCTGGCTGAAATCTTTTTCGTTTTTATCCTGATGCAAGCTCATCCTAGCGCCTGATTCATACCTATTAAGCAGGCAGGCGTCCGGGCTGAAGTCGTTATAGCCAGCTTGCGCTGCGGCGTTTGCGGCAAGCACTCTGAAAACATCCGGCATGCCTGGCCAAGGCTGACCTGACAGCGGGTCTAAAGCATCGTAGCGATAGCCGGTGCGGTCTGTGACCCAGCCATACGAGCCGCAGTTGCTCATTGCCACCGACATCTCGAAACCACCCGGCGTGACCATATGCCGAAAGGGCGCTTTTGCCAAGATTGATTCCACCGCTGCCAGTAGCGCAACCACATCGGCCAGCGCGAAATCGCGCAATATGACTGAACCGGGCCCGAGCTTCTCTTGCAACAGCTCAGGGCTGGTGTGGCGGCTGAACAAATCCATCGTCATGGAATGCCATTCGCCAACAAACTCATGCATTGGCCTCCATTGGCCTCTCGCTCAAGCAATGCATGCTTACGCTCTACGCCCCAACGGTAGCCGGATAACTCGCCGTCGTTACGCACCACGCGATGGCAGGGGATAGCCACAGCCAGCACATTGGCGGCACAGGCACCCGCCACTGCACGCACCGCCTTCGGTACGCCGATACGATTGGCAATCTCGGTGTAGCTTGCGGTTGAACCCGCGGGGATTTCGCGTAACGCCTGCCAGACGCGTTGCTGGAAAGCGGTGCCGCGCACATCCAGCGGTAAATCCAGACCGATGGCCGGCGCTTCAACAAAACCGACTACCTTGGCGACTAGCTGCTCAAATTCCGCATCGCCGCCGATCAGGTTGGACTTGGGGAACCTGTCTTGCAAGTCACGCGCCAAAGCATCGGGGTCATCACCCATCAGGATGGCGCACACGCCTTTTTCGCTCGCGGCTACCAGAATTGAACCCAGCGAGCATTCACCGATGGCAAAACGTATCTCGGTGTTGGCGCCACCAGCACGGTAGCTGGATGGCGTCATGCCCAATAGCTGATTGGATTTTTCATAGAAGCGGCTGTTGGAGTTGTAGCCGGCATCGAAAATCGCCTCGGTCACCGTGCCGCAGCGATCAAGCTGATCGCGCACGCGCTTGGCGCGGTGCGCTGCGGCATAGGCTTTGGGTGTCAGCCCCGTCACACTCTTGAACACGCGATGAAAATGGTAAGTACTCAAGCCAGCATGTGCGGCCAGTTGCTCAAGGTTGGGCACTTCTTCCGCGCTCTCAATCAGGCGGCAGACTTCGGCGACCTTGGCCGTATGTAGCTCGGCCAGTGGCGCCTGGTCAGGCTTGCAGCGCTTGCAGGGGCGAAACCCTGCCTGTTCAGCCTCTTCACGCGTAGTGTGGAACTGCACATTCTCTGGCCGCGCAGGGCGCGCCGCGCACGAGGGCTTGCAATACACCCCCGTGGTTCTGACTGCATAGTAAAACTTGCCGTCCGCAGATGCGTCACGCGCTACTACTGCCGCCCAGCGTGGGTCTTGCTCGGTGGCGCTGGCCAGCGCTAAATTTTTAACTGATGCTTTCATATCAAGTCCTTGAGTTCTGATGACGATTGCAGTTTAAGAATCTGTCTGGAACTCCACACTCTGAGTCTTGCTTTTGAATTTGATATTATCTGCCATGAAATTGAGACGCCCAATACAAAAGCAATATTTGGGGTGTATTTTTGGATATCGGCACATACGCTAAGCTTGATTTACATTTGGTTGCCCGATAGTCTTTGTTCGCTGAGCCAAATGATACCCGTTCACCAAACCTCTGACTCCCTGAATGCAAATCGATAGCTACCAACAGGCAACGCAATATCTATCCGGGATGGATAAAGACTTGGCAAGCCTGATTGCGCTGGTCGGGCCGTGCACGCATGAACCCAAGCCAGAGCGCGAACCGTATGAAGCCCTGCTGCGGGCGGTTGCCTACCAACAACTGCACTCGCGTGCCGCCGAGGCGATTCTTGGCCGATTATTGAACTTGTATTCCGGCCACATGCCTGCTCCCGCTCAGCTACTGGCTAGCGAGTTTGAGGCACTGAGAGCCTGCGGGTTTTCTGCACGTAAGATCGAAACGCTCCGGGGTATTGCCGAGGGAGCCTTGAGTGGCGTTGTTCCTGAACGCAGGGTGGCAGACGCCATGTCCAGTGATGAGTTGATAGAGTGCTTGGTCAAGCTAAAGGGGATTGGGCGCTGGACGGTGGAAATGTTGCTCATTTTCACGCTTGCCCGGCTTGATGTGCTGCCGGCGGATGATTTTGGTGTGAGAGAAGGCTATAAAAGGCTAAAAAATCTTGATAAAGCCCCAACGCCAAAAATCATGATGCAACTCGGCCACGCTTGGAGCCCTTATCGCACCATCGCAGCATGGTATCTGTGGCGGGTTCCCCGATAAGAATTCCTTATATTGCTTTGCTTACTATTGCTTTTCAGGCCACGCACGCTCTCCCGGATAAATTCGACACGGCGGTCGGCTTCGTCCGTCAGCAGGTCGAGAATTTTCGTATCAAAAAATACATAAGGCGCAATAGACTTGATCGGAGGACTTTAACGCATGATAAAACGCGGCGTGGTCGTAATCGCGCAGGTCGTGGCGAAACCATACCAGCGCTTTGGCTATGGATTTACTCACGATGGTAGGGATGGTTGTTGATGACGCTATGCGCCCGATACAGCTGTTCGGCAAGCAACACGCGCAACATGCCGTGCGGCAGGGTCAACTTGGACAAGCTCCACAGCCAGTCTGCACGGGTTTTGACGTCGGTGTGCAAACCATCCGCACCGCCAATCACCAGCGAGACATCGCGCCCACCACCCAGCCAGTTTTTCATGCGCTCAGCCAGTTGCAGGGTGGTGACCTCCTGCCCGTGTTCGTCCAGGGCAATTAAATAATCACGTCCAGCTGCTTCAATGATGCGTTTGCTTTCAGCTTCCTGCACCTGTACGGCATTTTTGCCTGATACACGTTTGTTCGGTTTGATTTCGACAATCTCTACCGTCATTTCGCGCGGCATGCGCTTCAGATATTCTGCACAGCCCAGTTCCACCCAATCGGGCATTTTGTGACCGACGGTTAGGATGCGCAGTTTCACTGGCCAATGGAGTCGGACTTGACGTGCTGACGGCGGCTTTCGGCGGCGCCCCAGAGCTGCTCCAGGTTGTAGTAGGCACGGGTGGCCGGCAACATGATGTGGACAATGATGTCGCCCAGATCTACCAGCACCCACTCGCCTTCCTTTTCACCCTCGGTGCCGCGTATATCAACACCCAGTTCCTTGAGTTTTTCGCGCACATTATTGGCCAGGGCTTTTGCCTGGCGCGTGGAGGTGGCATTGGCGATGATCATGTAGCTGGCCATGGTGGTGAGCTTGCGCACGTCCATCACCGCGATGTCGTAGCCTTTGATGTCTTCCAGCGCGTCAACGACGGCCTGTTTCATTAATTCGGTATCCATGAATTCCTTAAGCGTATAGCTGGTGAGTGGTTATGTAATTGATGGCAGATTCCGGCACAAGATAACGCGGGCTTAAGCCTTGTGCCAACTCCTCACGAATCTGGGTGGCGGAAATATCCAGCGGCGTAATGTGATGCAGCAAAATCTTTCCACAACTAGCTCTGGCAAGGTCTTCGATAGAGGTTGTGGTGTGCTGTTGCCACAGCGCTTTCAACAGGTCGGCCATATTTTTCGGATTGGGTGCAGCATGCGGTCTATGCGCCGCCACAATGTGAGCGAGCGATAATAACTCATCCCAGCGTCGCCAACTGGTTAATCCAAGAAAGGCGTCGCTACCCAACAACAAACTTAACGACACACTTTTTCCGAGTTCTTTGCGTAACGAAAGTAGCGTATCCACGGTATAGGAAAGACCGCCGCGCTGGAGTTCGCGATCATCAAGACTGAATTGTGGATTGCCTGCTATGGCCAGGTGCAGCATTTCTGCCCGATGGCTGGCGCTGGTAGCAGGTTGATTGCGGTGCGGTGGATTTGCCGCAGGGATGAAGCGCACTTCATCCAGCTTGAGCGCCTGCAGCAACTCTTGCGCCATGCGCAGATGCCCGTAGTGTATGGGGTCGAAGGTGCCGCCCAGAATACCTATCAGTTTCAACTAAGCTCTGACTTCGCCATTACCCAGTACGATGTACTTTACGCTGGTCAGGCCTTCCAGCCCGACTGGACCGCGCGCGTGGAGTTTGTCGGTAGAAATCCCGATCTCCGCGCCAAGGCCGTACTCAAAGCCGTCGGCAAAGCGCGTCGAGGCATTCACCATGACCGAGCTGGAATCTACTTCGCGCAAGAATCGGCGGGCATGGGTGTAATTCTCGGTGACGATGGCATCCGTATGCTGAGAGGAATACTGGTTGATGTGCGCGATGGCTTCATCCACCCCAGCCACAACCTTGATCGAAATAATCGCCGCCAGGAATTCGGTGTAGTAATCATCTTCCGACGCTGCCTTGGCTTGAGGTACAAGCGCACAGGTTTCTGCGCAGCCGCGAATTTCTATGCCTTTATCTATCAGCATGGTCGCGATGGCAGGCAGCATTTGTTGTACCACGCTGCGCGCAACCAGCAGGGACTCCGCAGTATTGCAGGTGCCAAGGCGTTGGGTTTTGGAGTTTTCGACGATGCGCAGGGCTTTGTCGGCATCGGCATCATCGTCCACATACACATGGCAATTACCATCCAGGTGTTTGATAACAGGGATACGCGCTTCGTTGGAAATACGCTCGATCAGGCCCTTGCCACCGCGTGGCACGATGACATCGACGTATTCTTTCATGGTAATCAGTTCACCGACGGCAGCGCGGTCGGTAGTTTCTACCACTTGCACTGCGTTGGAAGGCAATCCTGCTGCTGCCAGACCTTCATGCACCAGTGCGGCCAGCGCGCGATTGCATTGAATCGCTTCCGAGCCGCCGCGCAGTATGGCGGCATTGCCTGACTTGATGCACAAGCCTGCTGCATCCACCGTGACGTTAGGCCGCGCTTCGTAAATGATGCCGATGACGCCCAGCGGCACGCGCATCTTGCCCACCTGTATGCCGGAAGGGCGGTATTTCAGATCGGTAATTTCGCCAATAGGATCGGCCAGTGCGGCGATTTGCTCCAGCCCTTCGGCCATGCTGGCGATGGATTTTTCCGACAAAGCCAGACGATCCAGCATGGCTTCATCCATACCGGTGGCGCGCGCACTGTCCAGATCCTCCCGGTTGGCGGCCAGTAACGTAGCCTTGTCGCGGCGAATAGCCGTCGCCATTGCCAGTAATGCCCGGTTCCTGGCATTGGTATCAGCCTTAGCCATCAGGCGTGAAGCCGCGCGCGCCTGTTTACCCAATTGCTGCATGGTTTGCTTGATGTCCATTTTATCCTTAACCCACTTTTACCTTTAATGACTTTTGGCGCGGTTACCGATGGTGGCCAGGCCAAAACATAACCTTGAAATTTCCAGCCATGCATCGCCGTGGGCAATGCCTTTGGCGATTTTGTCGATCTCGGCCAGCTTGCCCATTGCGGCTTGGAGTTGCCGCAAACTCAATCGCCTTAACGCACGTTCGACCAGTAATTGCCGGTCACGTCGAATTTTGGCCTGTTGTATGGCGTTTGCCAAGTTTTCGCCGCGTGATTCAGCCTGTTTAATTCGCACTATGCCACGCAACAGCCACACCAGAGCGCCCATCAGCGCCACCACCTGGGTGCCTTCTTCGCGCAGGCCACGCAGAATTCTCACGGTGCGTTCGCTATCGGCTGCCAGCATCGCGTCGCCGAGTTGGAATACATCGTAGCGCGAAACGTTCAATACGGCTTCGCGTACCGCCTTAGCCGCCAGCACTCCTTGCGGATAAAGCAGTCCGAGTTTCTGGATTTCCTGATAGGCGGCGAGCAGGTTGCCTTCTACCTGATACGCGATAAATTCGAGTGTTTCAGCATCCGTCTGTTGTCCCTGTTGCGACAGGCGTTGCGCTATCCATTGCGGCAACTGGTCAGGCGTCACCTGTTGGAAAGACATGACTACCGCAGCCTGTTCCAACGCCACGAACCACGTGCTTTTCTCGCTTTGCCAGTCAAGCTTGGGCAGCGTAATAACTACGACGGTGTCTTTGGGAAGCTTGATGGCCAACGCTTGCAGGGCTTTGCTGCCATCAATGCCGGGCTTGCCCGAGGGGATGTGCAATTCCAGCAAGCGCTTGCTGGCGAATAAGGACATCGAACGGCTTTCGGCGCCGAGCTGTTGCCAGTTGAAACTGCGCTCGACGGTCAGCGTCGTGCGCTCATCGTAACCTTGGTTACGTGCCGCCAGACGTATAGCGTCCAGACTTTCGCGCTGAGCTAAAGGCTCATCGCCGGTCAGCACATAAAGCGCGCGTAAGCCTTTTTCAAGATGTTGGCCAAGCTGCTGTGGCGGTAAGCGCATCAATGACTCATAGTTTAATGACTAGCAGAACAATTAACTGTTGGGTTGCTCCGCTGCACGAGGCGTACCTGCCTTGTGTACACTCAAACGGCGCATGATCTCGCGCACCGCATCCGCATGCATATCGTTGTTGAGGCGAAGTTCTTCACCTTCCTTGGCCAGCAACTGAGTATTGTCAAAAGAGTAATCACGCCGTTCCTCAATGGTTTGCACGGCTTCCCAAGTCTCACTGGATGGATCACGCACGCGGAAGTGGACACGGTAAAACAATTCGTATTCGCTTACCACACCCTTGCCACTCAGAGAAAGAATACGTTTCTCAGGGGATTCACTGATTAGTTCCAGCATCAATTCAGCTTTCTCTGGGCTGCTAACGATGGTGATGTCATTGACGGTCAAGGTTTTTTTCAGATCTTTTGAGATGGTCAGTGTGGCGCCCTGAATGTAAATGTTATGGAAAGACAAATCAGCCACCCCGCGCAGCTGAAAGCCACAGGCGGTCAGGATCGTAGCGCAAAGCAGCAGGACGTAAAATCCAGGATAGATTAAAGTTTTCATGCGTATTTATCCCACTACCACGTTAATAAGTTTGCCGGGCACAACAATGATTTTACGCACGCTGGCCGTTCCTTCCAGATATTTTTGCACGCAGGGCTGTTGCAACGCCAGTTTTTCCAGTGATTCTTTATCCAGCGTACGTGCCACCGCCATATTGCCACGCAGTTTGCCGTTGACCTGGATGACCAGCTTAATTTCGTCCTGCACCAGCGCTGCTTCCTGCGGCTCCGGCCACGCTGCATCGATGATGTCACCGTCGTAACCCAGCTCGTTCCATAGCGCATGACAGATGTGCGGCGTGATAGGCGAG
>JADGRN010000065.1 GCA_017880825.1 Methylophilaceae bacterium
GAACAGCGGCGTGGCGATGATAGTAAGCCAGCCATAATCCACAGTGTATTCCAGGCCTGGCGCCACCTGTTTGAGGTCGGTCTGCTCCTCCGGCCCGACATAAAGGCGCGCCGTAACATCCTGACTGGCGCCTGCAGCAATAGTGCCCAATGGGCTGACTGCACCGATGGAGTAAATCTTGTCGGACAGTGCTTTGGTATAATACTCGCGTGGCAGCCCTTCTTTAGGTATCCAGGCACCGACAAAATAGTGCTGCACCAATCCTATCCAGCCATCTTTGGCGGCTTTGGAAAGGTTGGTTTTTCCCATATCTTTAAACGAGAGTTTTTTGTATTTATCTGCCTCGGTAAAGTAAGCACCACCGGTGAAGGTAGGCATCATGCGTGACGCCTGATTGGAATCGATATCGTGGACAATCTGGTAGTAAACCGACGGAGTGATTGCACTGGTAGTCGCGTTATGAATCTGGTAAGTCACATCGACTACATAGCTGCCGCGATGAAAGGTATATAGCTTGTCTACCAGCAGCCCATTATCGCTTTTCCAGTTCAGTTTGACTTCAAGCTGGTCTTTGCCATCCTGCATTTTGTAGTCATTGGCTGCGCTGGTGAAGGTGCTTTTGTGCGTCGGCAAGTCCGTACCGATCAGCCCGGTCTGCGCCACATAAACTGCGGGTGGGGTACTGTCATCCAGCAGGACAAAGTTTTTGTCTGCTTGTAAGGAATCGCGGTGTTTCAATAGCTCCAGATGACGCAGATCGCCGCCCATGGTATCGATATCGGCTTGAAACACATCAGTCTGGACATGAATGCGCTGCGCCTTCTGTAAGTGAAAGCCGCTCTCCTGGGGCATTTCAGCTTGTTTGGCAGTCTGCGGCACCGTGCCATCAGCGGCTTGCTGTTGCGTCGTGGTATCAGCTTGCGGATTAACCAGGGGCGCATGCTCACGCTGCCAGGCATCCCACAACATCATGATGGAAAATGAAAAAATAACAAACAATATCAGACGCTTGGTGTCCATAAACTCTCAATAAACTAAATAATCAGGGCAGGGGGTCGTGACCGCCCGCGTGCCAAGGATGACAACGCAGCAGACGGCGTAGTGTATAGCCAGTACCCCGCACGGCACCATATTTTTGCAGTGCCTGACAGGCGTAATGGGAACAACTGGGGCTAAAGCGACATTGTTGGCCGAAGTACGGACTCAGTGCGTATTGGTAAGCTTTAACCAGGAAAATCAGAATTTGTGCCATTGATTTACCCGGTTACACCCTGCGTTGGTGCTTTTGTTTGAGTCCCGGTCTGCACATCGGTTTGGCGCTGCAGTCTGCCTAGCAGTTCGGCAAATTCCAGTACCACCGCAGGATAATCATTACGTCCAAAAGCTTTTTGCGTTCGCACCACCAGATCCATATTTTTTAATTCTGCTTGCCGATGCCTGAACTGCTCGCGTAGCACGCGCCTCATGTAATTGCGCTCAACAGCAGAACGCGCGGTTTTTTTGCCGACCACCATGCCCAAGCGCGGCCAAGTCAGCGGATTATGGCAATAATGCAAGGCGAGAAATTTTCCGGAAAGACGCTTGCGGAAATTAAAAACGGATGAAAAATCATCCGTTTTACTTAATCGACATTGGCGATGGAAACTATAGTTTGGCAAAACTTCTAGGGTTTGGAAAAACCAGGGGTTCGGCAAAACCTGAAGTATGCACGCACTATACTGCGAGACGGGTGCGTCCCTTGGCACGACGCGCAGCTATCACAGCGCGACCACCGCGGGTCTTCATACGCACCAAAAAGCCGTGGGTACGGGCGCGACGAACTTTCGATGGCTGATATGTGCGTTTCATAGTGGCTCTCCGGTAATTGCTATGTGTTATAAAACAAAAGGCCGTAATTTAACCTGATTTGGCGCCTTTTTGTCAATCATTATTTATCTTGATTGCTTGTGGATAAGTTGCATTAAACAGGCTAGAATCCATCGACTTGCTGCATGAAGTCATTGTTGATTTTCCTCGCAGCACCGGCGCTCGAAAACTATACCAACTATACCAAATTCGAGCACATGCCACGTAATTGTAAATAATCGTTTTGGGGTATCGGTCTGTCGATGGAAAACTTCTGGTCTATCTGTCTCGATCGTTTCAAGCAAGAGCTATCCGCGCAGCAATTCAACACCTGGATTAAACCTTTGCAAGTTGAGGACAATAATGAAGCCCTGCGGCTACTGGCGCCCAATCGTTTCGTACTGCAATGGGTTAAAGATCGTTTTATCAGCAAAATCGAATTGTTGGCACAAGAAATTCTCGCGGCTCCAATCCGAATTGAATTAGCGTTGTTGGAAAATGATCACGCGCTTACGGTGATTGAAGCTACACCAGCACAAGAAATGCCTGTTGTCAGCAAAACAAAAAAAAGTAAGGTTGCCGAAGTATCTTGCGGCCTGAATTCATCATTTAATTTTGATAATTTTGTTGCGGGTAAAGCCAATCAGCTGGCGCGTGCCGCAGCGTTGCAAGTGGCGGAAAACCCTGGCACGGCCTATAACCCGCTGTTTATATATGGCGGTGTTGGACTGGGTAAAACGCATTTATTGCAAGCCATAGGCAACCATTTACGTGCGCTTCGACCTGACGCCAAGATTCGTTATTTGCATGCCGAGCGCTATGTATCGGATGTAGTCAAAGCGTACGAACACAAAGCTTTTGATGAATTCAAACGCCAATATCACTCCTTGGATTTGCTGCTGATTGATGATATCCAGTTCTTTGCCAAGAAAAGCCGTACCCAGGAAGAGTTTTTTTATGCTTTCAACTCCCTAATAGAATCGAAAAAGCAAATCATCATCACTTGCGATACTTACCCCAAAGAAATCGTTGATGTCGATGAACGTCTGCGTACGCGCTTCAGTTGGGGCCTGACCGTGGCGGTAGAACCGCCGGAGCTGGAAATGCGCGTGGCGATATTGCTGAAAAAAGCCGAAGCCGCCAAATTCGTCTTGCATGAGGATGTGGCGTTTTTTATCGCCAAGCAAGTGCGCTCCAGTGTGCGTGAACTGGAAGGAGCGCTGAACCGCATCATTGCCATGGCCAAGTTCACCGGGCACAGCATAGATGTCAGCCTGGCCAAGGAGGCGCTGAAAGATTTGATCGCCGTGCGTGGCCGACAGATCACGATAGAGAATATCCAGAAAACCGTAGCGGATTATTACAAAATAAAAGTCGCAGAAATGTACTCAAAAAAACGCTCGCGTAATTTTTCCCGGCCGCGCCAGATCGCCATGGCACTGGCTCGTGAGCTTACCAACCACAGCTTTCCCGAGATCGGCGAGGCCTTTGGCAGCAGGCACCACACCACGGTGATGCATGCGTGTGATGAAATAGAACAGTTACGTCAGAATGACCCAAACGTAACGCGCGATATAGCGTTTTTGGTACAGGTCATACGTGATTGATGGAAATGCTGATGTTATTTTTGCTTTTTCCATTCCTATGGATAACTTGTGTATGAATATGTTGTTTAGGCGCATTTTTTGAAAACAGGTAAAATAGTCAACATTTTATCCACAATAGTTTCTTAAGTTATACTGGTCTTGAAACACATGGTAAATTTTTGATTTATATCATAAATTTTATTAATCAACAGATTTTTACCACATTATCCTTATTACTAAGGTTTTAAAGTATGAATATCAAAATAAACCGAGATACTTTACTCAAACCACTTTCTGCAGTCAGCGGTATCGTGGAAAGACGGCACACATTGCCCATACTTTCCAACTTATTGCTGGAAGCCAAGCAGGATAAAATCGTCCTGACCGCCACAGACTTGGAGATGCAGATTTCGCTGGCAGTAAACACAACAGCGGGAGAAGATTTATCCACCACAATTTCAGCTAAGAAATTATTGGATATCTGCCGTGCACTGCCGGAAGCCACCGAAATAACCATGACGCCGCAGGACAGCCGGATCCAGGTCAAGGCAGGCAAAAGCCGCTTTAACCTGCAAACCTTGCCAGCCGCAGATTACCCGTTGATGAGCAAAGCCGCAGGAGTCGCGGGTACAGTCATCAAGATCGCTCAAAGAACACTCAAGCGTTTGTTCAAGCAAGTCGAATTCGCCATGGCACAGCAGGATATACGCTACTACCTCAATGGCTTGTTGCTGGAAATCAATGGCAACCGCTTGAATGTGGTGGGCACCGATGGCCACCGCCTGAGCTTTACTTCCAGTGAATTGAGCGAGACCTACGAAAAACAGGAATTGATACTGCCACGCAAGACCGTCATCGAGTTAATCAAGTTACTGGACGACAGCGAAGAAGACGTCACCATAGAAATCACCAGTGGTCAGGTCAATTTCAGTTTTGGCGATATACGCCTGATTTCCAAGGTGATTGACGGTAAATTTCCGG
The DNA here is from genome assembly GCA_017880825.1 of Methylophilaceae bacterium. Lineage (GTDB taxonomy): Bacteria > Pseudomonadota > Gammaproteobacteria > Burkholderiales > Methylophilaceae > JADGRN01. The sequence continues at coordinate 4,413 of JADGRN010000065.1, forward strand.
ACTATACCCGTGTCATCCCGACCGGCCATCAACACAACTTTACGGTAGACCGTATGACCATCCTGCTCTCCATGCAGCGTGCTTCGATTTTATCCAATGAAAAATACCGTGGTATCCGTATGGTACTGGGCAAGGATAGCCTGCGCCTGATCAGCACCAACAGCGAGCAGGAAGAAGCCGAAGAAGAACTCGAACTGAGTTATAACGGCGATTCATTGGACATCGGTTTTAATGTCACCTACATGATCGATGTGCTGAACAACGTGGATAGTGAAAACATCGTCTTCTCGTTTGCCGATGCCAACAGCAGTTGCCTGGTAACAGTACCTAACGACAGCAATTACAAATACGTCGTCATGCCGATGCGTATTTGATCGCCAGCCTTATCAACCACCTTCTTTTGTGATGTTTCACGTGAAACATACTTTAATTTTTTAAGACAAAACCTAATGACAGATTACGATTCTTCCAGCATTATCATCCTAGAAGGCCTGGATGCCGTACGTAAGCGCCCGGGCATGTATATTGGCGACACCTCCGACGGCAGCGGCTTGCACCACATGGTGTTCGAAGTGGTGGATAACTCGATTGATGAAGCGCTGGCGGGGCATTGTAATGACATCAAGATCATCATTCATCCGGATAACTCGATTAGCGTAGCGGATAATGGACGTGGTATCCCGGTCGATATCAAACAGGACGATAAAAACAAAGTTAAACGTTCTGCCGCTGAAATCGTGATGACCGAGCTGCACGCCGGCGGCAAGTTTGACCAGAACTCCTACAAGGTTTCAGGCGGCTTGCACGGCGTTGGTGTTTCCGTGGTCAATGCCTTGTCAGACTGGTTGCGTCTGCGCATATGTCGCGGCGGCAAGGTGTACCAAATGGAGTTCAGGCGCGGTGTACCGGTTTCGCCGCTGGCTGAAACCGGTACCACAGGGCGCAAGGGTACCGAAGTCCACTTCTTCCCATCCATAGAAACCTTCGGCTTGATCGAGTTTCACTTTGATATCCTGGCTAAACGCCTGCGCGAGCTGTCTTTCCTCAATAACGGCGTGAAAATTGAGATGATTGACCAGCGTAACGGCAAGAGCGAAAATTTTGCCTACGCGGGCGGGGTTCGGGGCTTTGTCGAATACATGAACCGCAGCAAAACCGTGCTGCATCCCAAGACTTTCTATGCCATAGGCGAAAAGGACGGCATGACCATCGAAGTTGCCATGCAATGGAACGATTCCTACGCGGAAACCGTGCAATGTTTTACCAACAATATCCCGCAGCGTGATGGCGGCAGCCATTTAACCGGCTTGCGCACCGCCATGACGCGCACCCTCAATACCTACATCGAGCAAAACGGGCTGGCGGCAAAAGCCAAAATCGAAACCAGCGGTGATGACATGCGCGAAGGCTTGACCTGCGTGCTTTCAGCCAAGGTGCCGGAGCCCAAATTCTCTTCGCAGACCAAAGACAAGCTGGTGTCTTCTGAAGTCCAGCCGATAGTGCAGGAGATAGTTTCTGCCAAGCTCATGGAATTTCTGCTGGAAAACCCCATCGACGCCAAGATCATTTGCGGCAAAATTGTCGATGCCGCCCGTGCCCGTGAAGCAGCCCGTAAAGCGCGTGAATTGACGCGGCGCAAAGGCGCCATGGATTCGCTGGGCTTGCCCGGCAAGTTGGCCGATTGTCAGGAACGCGACCCTACCAAGTGCGAGCTTTACCTGGTGGAGGGCGACTCCGCCGGCGGCTCCGCCAAACAAGGCCGGGACCGCAAGAACCAGGCCATTCTGCCGCTCAAGGGCAAGATTCTGAATGTAGAAAAAGCGCGCTTCGACAAGCTGCTGTCCTCGCAGGAAATCACCACGCTGATCACCGCGCTGGGCACTGGCATCGGCAAGGACGACTTCAATGTTGAAAAACTGCGCTATCACCGCATCATCATCATGACCGATGCCGATGTGGATGGCGCCCATATCCGCACGCTGCTGCTCACCTTCTTCTATCGCCAGATGCCGGAGCTGGTGGAGCGCGGCCATATTTACATCGCCCAGCCGCCGCTGTACAAGGTCAAGCAAGGCAAGGACGAGCGCTATCTGAAGGATCAGCACGAGCTGGATGAATACCTGTTGCAGTCCGCGCTCAAAGGCGCAGAGCTCATCACCAAGGAGGGCGGCGATAGCCTCAGCGGCGCTGCATTGGCGAATATTGCCAAGCAAATGGTGCTCACCGAGGCCGTCATACGCCGCCTGACCTCGTTGTATGACGAGAGCGTGCTGCGCGCCTTGCAGGACATTCATGATCTGGCCGAGCTGGATATGAGCACCATGGAAGGGGCCGAAACCGCCGCGGCAAAACTGCGCCCATTGCTGGGCCATACCGGCTCCGAAGTCATCATCGGTTTTGACCAGGAAACCGCCAGCTACCGCCTGGAAATCAACAAATACGTGCATGGCAACCTGCAAAGCTGCGTGATTGATCCGGACTTCCTGGCCAGCGGCGATTACCGCCAGATCAGCCGCATTTCCATCATGCTGCAAGGCTTGCTGGGGCAGGGCGCGGTCATCAAGCGCGGCGAAAAAGAGCAGCCGGTAGCCACCTTCAAATCCGCGCTGGATTGGCTGCTGGACGAAGCCAAGCACAACCTCGGCATCCAACGCTACAAAGGCCTGGGCGAGATGAACCCGCAACAGCTATGGGAAACCACCATGGATCCGCAAGTGCGTCGCTTGCTCAAGGTGCAGGTTGATGACGCGATTGCCGCGGATGAAATCTTCACCACGCTGATGGGCGACCAGGTGGAGCCAAGGCGCGCGTTTATTGAGAACAACGCCTTGGGTGTGCATAACTTGGATATTTAATTTTAGGGCATGGGTAATATTTGAGGTTAATTTACGTTAGGTGCCAGAATAGGAAATCGGCATGAGTGATATATCTCGTTATCCGAAGATAGTCGATACTTCGCATTACCATATTTGGACTGATGCGCTACACGCCCGTGCCTTAGCACACCAAGCCAAAAATAATTGGGATCGTGGAACCTACGTTAGATGGGCCATAACCACAGGCTGGACGGCCCTCGAAATGGCATGTGAGAATGCACTTCAGGTAAAAGGAATCGGGAAACGATTCAAAGAAAACTTGGATTCCGCCTTATCAAATCTCGGTTTAAATCCAATTGACTGGGGAAGTGGCACAT
>JADGRN010000066.1 GCA_017880825.1 Methylophilaceae bacterium
GTCGGCACCCATGAAGGCCTGATGTATTACACGCTGGGGCAAAGGCAGGGCCTGGGCATAGGCGGTTCCAAAACCAGTAGCGGCGAGCCCTGGTTTGTCGCAGATAAAGACATGCAGCGTAATATCCTGATAGTAGTACAAGGGCACGAACACCCGCTGCTGTTCAGCGATGGCTTGGTTGCCAACCAGCTCCACTGGATTGCCGGCTTTAACCCTCAGCTGCACTGGGTATATGCTGCCAAGACACGCTACCGCCAGCCGGATGCGCCGTGCGAGATTGACAGATTAGAGGGTGATACCAGCGAAATACGCTTTGGTCAGCGCCAATGGGCAGTCACGCCCGGGCAATCGGTAGTGATTTACGAAAGCCATGTCTGCCTGGGAGGCGGGATTATTACAGACGCCTTGTGATCGGCGCGTGGCGTGCCTTCTACAATGTTATTTCGTGATTGTAGGAGCGGCAACCCGCCGCGATAATATCTATCGGCGGCTCAGCCCTTTTAAGACTCTGCAGGCGCCGACTCCTTGAAAGAAGCCCGCGTCATCAACTCCGCGTAATACTCGGCCAGATTCGGATATTGCTGCTGCCAGTTGATATTCTTGTAACGTAATTTCAGGTAACCGAGTACGCAGCCAACGGCAACATCCGCCAGGCTAAAGGCATCACCCACACACCATTTGTTGTTGCCAAGCTCCTGGCTCAAGGCTTTCAGGCCGCGTTCCACCTTGCCCAACTGTTTGGCAATGGAAGCGGGATCCTGCATCTGCTCGGGACGCCGCGATTCCATCAAAGCTGCCACGGCGGCATCGCAAATGCCGTCTGCCAGCGCTTCCCAGCGCCGCACGGTAATGCGCAAAGAGTTCTCCTGCGGGATCAGGCGCGCCAAAGGTGTACGGTTATCCAGATATTCAACAATGACGCGCGAGTCGAACAGGCTATCGCCATCGTCCAGCAGCAGTACGGGTATCTTGCCTAAAGGGTTATGCTCGTTGACTGGACAATCCGGTGCGGACAACACTACCGGTACCATCTCCAGCTCGATGCGTTTCTCGGCGGCGACGATGCGCACTTTGCGCGCATAGGGGCTAGTGGGGGAAAAAAGCAGCTTCATGGGTATTTAGGCACCAACAACAAAAATAGGCCTGCATTATAATGCAAAATATGGGAGCTTCTTCAGACTATATAAAACCTGCCGATATTCAGGCAATGGTGCGTACCGCCCTTGCCGAGGACATCGGTGCAGGCGACCTCACCGCGCGCCTTGTCCCTGCCTCGCAGCAGTCCAGCGCGCAAGTCATCAGCCGCGAATCCGCCATTGTGTGCGGCATGGCCTGGTTTGAGGCCTGTTTTAGACAAATCGCAGCCGATACCGAGATTACCTGGCAGGTGACCGAAGGTGAGCCGGTTCAGCCCAATCAGCCGCTATGCGAGATTCGCGGCAATACCCGCGCGCTGCTGACTGCCGAGCGCGTAGCGCTGAATTTTCTGCAAACCCTCTGCGCTACCGCCACAATAACCCGGCAATATGTTAATGCGGTCGCTGGAACCCAGGCAAAAATCATGGATACCCGCAAAACCCTGCCCGGGCTGCGTCTGGCGCAGAAATACGCAGTGACCGTGGGTGGCGGGAGGAACCAGCGCATCGGCCTCTACGATGGTATCCTGATCAAGGAAAATCACATTGCCGCAGCCGGTGGCATAACCGCCGTGCTGCAGGCAGCACGTGCAATTGACAGGCAAGCACCCATCCAGATTGAAGTGGAGACCCTGCAACAGCTACAAACTGCTTTGGACGCAGGCGCCAAACTCATTCTGCTGGATAACTTCAGCCTGCAAGATTTGCGCGATGCTGTCACACTGAATGCCGGGTGCGCCCTATTGGAGGCTTCGGGTGGTATCGATCTGGACAATGTGCGCGACATCGCGTTGACTGGTGTGCAGCGCATTTCCATCGGCGCCTTGACCAAAAATGTACGTGCGATTGATTTATCCTTACGTTTTAACCATGCGTCTTGAGGAGTGCCCATGAGCAAACAAGCTTCCGCCGTTAGATCTTCGTCGGGTCGTTTGACGCTTGGTGATGTGCTGCGCATGCTGGTACAGGACGGCATCATAGACAAAACCCACGCCGAACAACTCTACAATGACCGCAAGCAGGACACTTCCAACCTGCACCCGCTGGTGGTGATCGGCGAGCAGCGCTGGAAAAATCTGCTGCCGCCGAAAAAACCACTCACCATCGAGGCGCTCACCGACTGGCTGGCAGCCCGCGCCGGCCTTGATTACTACCACATAGACCCGTTGAAACTGGATTTCGGCTCAGTCTCACAGATTATTTCCAAGGCCTACGCGGATAGGCTCAAGATCATGCCGGTCAAAATCGACGGCCGTGAGGCCACCATCGCCACCGCCGAACCGTTTCAGATTGACTGGGTGCCGGATCTGGAGCGCGTGCTGGGCATGCAGATCAAGCTGGTGCTGGCCAACCCGCTGGAGATCAACCGCTATCTGCCGGAAATCTACAATCTGGCCAATTCGATCAATCTGGCCAACAGCGCCAAGGCCGGACAGATTGTGGGCGTGCAGAACTTCGAGCAATTGGTCGAGCTGGGCAAAAGCAAGAATCTCGACGCCAACGAACAACACGTGGTCAATATCGTCGACTGGCTGTTCAAATATGCTTTCGAGCAGCGCGCCAGCGATATTCATCTGGAGCCGCGGCGCAATATCGGCCTGGTACGTTTCCGCATCGACGGTGTGCTGCATCAGGTGTATCAACTGCCAGCCACCATCATGAACGCCATCACCAGCCGCATCAAACTATTGGGGCGCATGGACATGGTGGAAAAACGCCGCCCGCAGGATGGCCGCATCAAAACCGTCACGGTGGAGGGTGCGGAAATCGAATTACGGCTTTCCACCATGCCGACGGCGTTCGGCGAAAAACTGGTGATGCGCATATTCACGCCGGATATCCTGGTCAAGAATTTCATCGAGCTGGGTTTCACGCAAAGTCAGGCAGCGCAATGGAATGAATGGACCAAAAATCCCAATGGCATCATTCTGGTCACCGGGCCTACCGGCTCGGGCAAAACCACCACCCTGTATTCCACGCTGAAACAGCTCGCCACACCGGAAGTCAATGTGTGCACGGTGGAAGAGCCTATCGAAATGATAGAACCGGCGTTTAATCAGATGCAGGTGCAGCAGAATATCGGCCTGACCTTTGCCGATGGCATCCGCACCCTGCTGCGGCAAGACCCGGACATCATCATGATAGGCGAAATCCGTGATGTGGAAACCGCCGAAATGGCGATACAGGCCGCGCTCACCGGTCATCTGGTGCTGTCTACGCTGCATACCAACGACTCCCCCTCCACCATCACGCGCCTGCTCGATCTCGGCGTGCCATCCTATCTGATTAACTCGACCATGATAGGCATCATGGCGCAACGTCTGGTAAGAACGCTGTGTCCGCACTGCAAAACAGCGGGGGAGGTAGATCAGGCCGCCTGGGATGAACTGGTCGGCCCGTGGAAACTGCCCAAACCCAAACAAATACAGCTGGCTGAAGGCTGTCTGGAATGCCGCATGACAGGCTATCGCGGCCGCAGTGGTATTTATGAAATGCTCACCATCAGCCCGGCATTGAAAAAACTCATCACGCAAGATGCCGATCTGGCCAAAATCAAGGCGCTTGCATACCGTGAAGGCATGCTGCCGCTGCTCATCAACGGTGCGGAAAAAATTGCCGCCGGTTTAACCACTATGGAAGAATTACTGAAAGTGGCGCCACCGCCGCTGGATTAGAGAACCGCTGGATTAAAGCAGGTTAAGGGCTCCAGACCGCTTCAAGGCACTACCGGAGCTTGGAAGAAATTGCACAATTGGCAGATTTATGTAGAATAAATGAACGATGAATTAAAAAATTCATCATAGATAGCCTTATTGGGGATATTTAAGGGGTAATAAGGAAATAAATATGAGCATGAATTGGCGTCTGGGGTATCCAGGCTGGCACATTGCCGCCAAGTTTGGAATTCCAATAAAAATTAAAGTGGATGTTTGCCACGACGACGATGCTGGCGTTTATTACGCAACCAGCGATGACATTGGGCTAGCTGTTGAAGCAGCAAGTCTGGATGACCTGGTAATTGAAATACATGCGGCTCTTTCAGAGCTGCTTAGTATTGGCTTTCCACCAATCGAAAGACCAAAAGCCGATATTCGTCTGCACGATAATCTCGTTGCTGCATGAATGGATACGCAACCGAATTAAAAAAGATATTAGCGGCGCATGGCTGGAAGTTCTTACGTAACCGAAAGGGTTCTCATGAGATTTGGAGCAAACCAAACTGTCAGCCGCAGACTATTCCGTATGCGTGTAAATCTAGACCGCTAGCAAACAAAATATTGAAAATGGCTGGAATTGATCAGCGTTTCTAAAACCCGCTTCGGCGGGTTTTTTATTTCTTGAAATAATTTACCCCTTCACCGCCCAGACTCAAACTGTGACACTACCTCAAGGCAAATAGCCTTGACCAAACAGACTTGAACAGTTACTGTTCAGAGTTCCCGATTATCAGCAAGAACAAGCAATATTTATGGAATTGACCGGCGCAGAAATCGTCATCCGCTGCCTGCAGGAGGAAAACGTCAAGTTCGTTTTCGGCTACCCAGGCGGTGCGGTGCTCAACATTTATGATGAAATATTCAAACAGGATAAGTTCAAGCACGTCCTGGTGCGCCATGAGCAAGCCGCCGTGCACGCCGCCGACGCGTTCGCGCGCGCTACCGGCGAAGTGGGCGTGGCCCTGGTCACCTCCGGCCCCGGTGCCACCAACGCAGTCACCGGCATTGCCACCGCCTACATGGATTCGATCCCTATTGTAGTCATCAGCGGCCAGGTGCCGTCACCGGCCATCGGCATGGATGCCTTTCAGGAAGTCGACATGGTGGGCATTACCCGTCCCTGCGTGAAGCACAATTTCCTGGTGAAAGATGTCAAGGATATTGCCATAACCATAAAGAAGGCCTTTTACATTGCGGCCACCGGCCGCCCTGGGCCTGTGGTCGTTGATATCCCCAAAGATATCACGCAGCACCTGGCGAAATACGAGTATCCGAAATCGGTCGAAATGCGTTCCTACAACCCGGTGCTGAAGGGTCATTCCGGACAGATCAAGAAAGCCATCAAGCTCATCCTGGAAGCCAAACGCCCGATGATTTACGCCGGTGGTGGCGTAGTGCTGGGCGATGCATCTGAACAGCTAATCAAGCTCACGCGCAAACTCGGTTACCCGATTACCAACACCCTGATGGGCTTGGGCGGTTACCCCGCCACTGACCGACAGTTTGTCGGCATGCTCGGCATGCATGGTACGCTGGAAGCCAATATGGCGATGCAGGACTGCGATGTGCTGATTGCCATCGGTGCGCGTTTTGATGATCGCGTTATCGGCAATCCTGAGCACTTCTTCCGCAAAGGCCGCATCATCATTCATGTGGATGTCGACCCTTCTTCCATCTCCAAGCGCGTCAAAGTGGATGTGCCTATTGTAGGCCACGTGCAAACCGTGCTGGCGGAAATGAATCAACTGCTGGAGTTTGAGGATAAGAAGCCCAACGCCGCCGAGCTGAAAGCCTGGTGGGCACAGATTGAAAAATGGCGCAGCAAGAATTGCCTGAACTATGACCGCACCAGTGACATCATCAAACCGCAATTCGTGGTGGAGAAACTGTACGAAGTGACCAAAGGCGATGCTTTTGTCACGTCCGATGTCGGTCAGCACCAGATGTGGGCTGCGCAGTTCTATAAATTCGACAAACCGCGGCGCTGGCTCAACTCCGGCGGCTTGGGCACCATGGGTGTCGGCCTGCCTTACGCCATGGGCGCACAGTTTGCGTTCCCCGATGCCCAGGTGGCCTGTATCACCGGCGAAGGCAGCATTCAGATGAACATTCAGGAATTATCCACCTGCAAACAGTTTCATCTGCCGGTGAAAATTATCCTGCTCAACAACCGTTATCTGGGCATGGTGCGGCAGTGGCAGCATTTTTTCTACGGCAACCGATACTCGGAGTCCTATGTGGATGCATTGCCGGATTTCGTCAAACTGGCTGAATCCTACGGCCATGTCGGCATGCGCATTGAGAAACCAGGCGATGTGGAAAGCGCGCTGAAAGAAGCATTTGGCCCCAAACTCAAGAAGCAGCTGGTGTTTATGGATTTCGTCACCGACCAGACAGAAAACGTATTCCCCATGGTGCCTGCGGGTAAAGGGCTGTCAGAACTTATCCTGGCGGAGGAACTGTAACATGCGTCACATCGTCTCTCTGCTCATGGAAAACGAAGCCGGCGCGTTATCCCGCGTCGCCGGACTGTTCTCGGCACGCGCCTACAATATCGAATCGTTGACCGTGGCCCCCACCGAGGACGCCACCCTGTCGCGCATGACCATCGTCACCTCCGGATCGGAAGAAGTGATCGAGCAAATCATCAAGCAACTCAACAAGCTGATCGATGTAGTCAGGGTGCTGGACCTCAACGATGGCCGCTTTATCGAGCGCGAACTGATGCTGGTCAAGGTAAAAGCGGTTGGCGCCTTGCGTGACGAAATGAAACGTATGTGCGATATCTTCCGTGGCCGCATCATCGACGTCGCCGACGGCAGCTTTACCATCGAGTTGACTGGCTCCGGCTCCAAGCTGGATGCTTTTCTGGAAACCCTGGATAAATCCGTGATTCTGGAAACCGTGCGTACCGGCGCTTCTGGCATAGGCCGTGGCAACCGCATTTTAAAAGTTTAAGTATCTGTATTGAAAGGTAAAGAAATGAAAGTTTATTACGATAAAGACGCCGACCTCTCCATCATCAAAAAACTCAAGGTCACCATCGTTGGCTACGGCTCGCAAGGCCATGCCCATGCACAAAACCTGAAGGATTCCGGCGTCAAGGTCACCGTCGGCCTGCGCAAGGAAGGCAGCTCCTGGGCCAAGGCCGAGAAAGCCGGCCATAACGTGCAAGACATCGCCAAAGCCGTCAAGGGCGCCGATGTGGTGATGATCCTGCTGCCGGACGAAACCATGGCCGGCATCTTTGAGGCAGAAGTGGCGCCCAACCTGAAAAAAGGCGCTGCGCTGGCCTTCGCCCACGGCTTCAACATCCATTACAACCAGATCGTGCCGCGCAAGGACCTCGATGTCATCATGATTGCACCGAAAGGCCCAGGCCATACCGTGCGCTCGGAATATGTTAAAGGTGGCGGTGTGCCCTCATTGATCGCGGTGTACCAGGATACTTCCGGCAAGGCCAAGGACATCGCCCTGAGCTATGCCTGTGCCAATGGCGGCACCAAGGGCGGCGTGATTGAAACCGATTTCCGCGAAGAAACCGAAACCGATCTGTTCGGCGAGCAGGCCGTCCTGTGCGGCGGCTGTGTAGAACTGATCAAGGCTGGTTTCGAAACGCTGGTGGAAGCCGGTTACGCGCCGGAGATGGCCTATTTCGAATGCCTGCACGAGATGAAGCTGATCGTCGACCTGATGTACGAAGGCGGCATCGCCAACATGAACTA
>JADGRN010000067.1 GCA_017880825.1 Methylophilaceae bacterium
CAACTATCAGGATGCCGAATACCAGTTGCGCGAAGCGCTCGCGTTTCATGTTGAGCTCTTCCAGTGTTTTCACAATGATGGTGGTGGAAGAAATAGACAGCATGGCGCCGAGGAATATTGAATCCATCGTTTTCCAGCCGAAGAATCTGCCAATTTCGTAGCCTATCCAGACCATGACGATGATTTCGGCCAATGCCCCTATGATCGCCGTCATGCCGACGGCACGCAGTTTGCGCAAGCTGAATTCCAGTCCCAATGAGAACATCAGGAATACGATGCCGAGCTCGGCCAGGGTCTCGATCGACTGGTGATCATGAATCAGCGAATAGGGTGGTGTATGCGGGCCAATAATCAGACCGGCCAGGATATAACCCAGTACCACCGGCTGCTTGAAACGGTGGAACAGGATGGTGGTGAGGCCGGCAATCATCATGATGATTGCCAAGTCCTGAATAAATAGCATGGCATGCATTGATAAGGGCTTTTCAGTAGCTGATGGCTGGAGCCAAATTTTTAAGGGACTGGGTTGGCACGCGGCCCCAACCAGGCCAGATTAAAGCTTGGCAACACCGATTTATGTCGGGGCTCGTACTTCTCCAGAATATTCTGATAAGTGCGCACGGACTCGACAAAAACCACGGGCGCACCGCCGCTGGCATAGCCATATTTCAGCGTGCTGTAGTACTCGGTCTTGTTAAGCAGTGGCAAGGTTTTTTTCAGGTCGGCCCAGGCGTCGGGGTTGAGCTTCAAGCGCTGCGCCAGCACACGCGCATCTTCCACATGGGCGTAGCCGATGTTGTAGGCCGCCAGTGCCAGCCAGGTGCGATCCGGTTCCGGGATGCGCGCTGGTATCAGGTCTTTCATGGTCAGCACGTAACGCGCCCCGGCAATAATGCTTTGCTTGGGGTCGAGCCGGTCGGTCACGCCCAGGCGGTCCGCAGTATCCTCGGTGAGCATCATGAGACCGCGTACATTGGTCGGCGATGTGTTAAAAGTATCCCAGTGCGACTCCTGATAACTGATAGCGGCCAGCAACCGCCAGTCCAGCCCGGTAAGCTCCTGCGCCTGCTTGAACAGGCTGAGGTATTTGGGTAACAGATTGCGTGATTTTTCCAGAAATGTAGTGACATCCATGGTATTCAGGCGCTCTGAATGGCCGTAATAGCGATCCAGCAAATTGCGTAGCGTGCCATCTTTCTCAATACGCTCAAAAAACTTTTCGGCTTTGTCATAAAGCCAGGGATCACCAGTCTTGGGGAATGCCCAAGCGATTTTTTCAGGTTCGCCGAATGCCATACCCACCTCCAGGTTAGGGTAGTAATTTTGCAATACGGCGACCAGGTTAGAATCCGCGATGGTGAAATCCAGCATGTTTTCTGCCACCTGCTCCAGCAACTCGTCGGAGCCAGCATGGCGTACTTCCTGCCAGCGTAATTTTGGAAACTGCTGTGCCACGTCGGCCAAACGCTCGGCATAGCTGGTGCCTGCAGGGACGGTGAGACTCGCCCCCAGCAGGTTGGCCAAAGTTTTGGGTGCGGATCTTTGTTCCTTGTTGTAGATTACCTGTTGCTGTACGGTTTCATAGGGCGGCGCAAAGCGCACCAGGTGTTGCCGCAAATGGGTAATGCTGAGGTCGGCGGCAGCAAGATGGGCTTTGCCCTTGAGCAATGTTGGGATGACTTGGGTAATAGTATCAACGATGAGGAATTTGACTTTGACATCCTCCCCCAAATCCTTGGCAAACAATTTCACCAGATCATATTCCAGACCGGCAAATTCATTATTGCCATTGACGTAATAGGTGTTGGGGCCGTTATGCGTAACTACCACCAGTTCTCTGCTGTGTTGCGCCGGTGGCAGAGTCTTGGCGGGTTTCTGGCAGCCGTTAAGTGCAATGATGATGAGCAGGATGAGGATCGGGCGCATGTAAAGAGACTCTGATTAGGTTCCACATGGCCGCGCATGCGGCTGTACGGGATGGGGTACAAGGAAGGTGACACAGCGCATGGTGATTCCCCGCGCCAGCAACCTGAGACAGTACGCGCTTTGTTGCAAGCCGGAAGTTGCAAACCTTAAGCTTCGTAGAACAGCCATCTCGACCCGGTATCGCGAAGCACAGGTGCGGGAGAGGTGGCTGTGGCGCACTTCCCGCAGACGGCTGGCTGCGCCAGTAACGGGTCCGTGCGCCGCCACGACCTGCGGCTTGCGTCTGGTGTTCATCGGCATTTTCTCTGCAACGCGGCTCATGGTGGACTTAATCAGAGGTTCCCTTGAAGTTTCCCCAAGTTTGGAGGCTTTGTCCAGTCGGAAAATTTCGGCAGAACGGACGGCCAATGTTAGAATGACGACCGCCTTGAGTTGGAAGCTCATGCGGAAAGGTGGCAGAGTGGTCGAATGCGCCGGATTCGAAATCCGGTTTACAGTTTTGCTGTAACGTGGGTTCGAATCCCACCCTTTCCGCCAATCAGAAGACATTGAAAATAGAATCAGTGGGCCAACTCTAATATCAAACACGGCGCGTCAGTTAGTTTGGTAACGTTATGGATGACTGCCTTGTACATATCGCAGCGGTATTCGCGCAGGAAATTAAGCCGCTCTTTCGATTCTACTCCTCGCATCTAGCTCAAGCCGTGCCCACTTACTGTGGAAGATCGGGATCATGAAAACGCATACCATACTTGGCGTGAATATCACTAAGGATGCGGAGAAACCTATCGGCGGGGCCGACAACTTTTTGCTGTAAGAAAAGAACGAAGGGCTCGCGGCGAGTCCCTGAAAGGGGCGACGACACTTCCTGGGTTACTGCACACCCAGACTTGCCAGATAGTCCTCGTAGTTGCCGCTGAAGTCGATGATTTTATCAGCGCGTATTTCCAGTATGCGCGTGGCAATCGAGCTGACAAATTCGCGGTCGTGGCTCACAAAGAATAGTGTGCCCTTGTATTTATCCAGTGCGGTATTGAGGGACTCGATGGATTCCATGTCCATGTGATTGGTCGGCTCATCCATAAGAAGTACATTGGTTTTTGCCAGCATCAGCTTGCCGAACAGCATACGGCCTTTTTCCCCGCCCGACAGCACCTTCACCGACTTCTTGAAATCGTCGCCCGAGAACAGCAAACGCCCCAGCATGCTGCGCACCACTTGGTCATCGTCACCTGCCTGGGTGAACTGCTTCATCCAGTCGAACAGGTTGAGATTGGTTTCAAATTCCGCGGCGTGGTCTTGCGCAAAATAGCCAAGTTTGGCTTTTTCCGCCCATTTCACCTTGCCGTGTTTGGGCTTGAGGTCACCGGCCAAGCAACGCAGCAGGGTGGTTTTTCCGATGCCGTTTTCACCAATGATGGCGACTTTTTCACCAGCCTCGACCATCATGTCAAAGTCCTTGAACAGCGGTTTATCAAAGCCATGGCCGAGCTTTTCCACCTCCACTGCGTTGCGATGCAGTTTTTCGCGCTCATCGTATTCAAAGCGGATAAACGGATACTGGCGGCTGGAAGGCTTGATGTCTTCCACCTTGATTTTTTCGATCTGCCGGGCGCGACTGGTGGCCTGTTTGGCTTTGGATGCGTTGGCCGAGAAGCGGCGCACGAAATCCTGTAAATCGGCGATCTGCTGCTTGGCCTTGGCGTTATCCTTGGCTTGCTGCGCGCGCGCCATGGTCGAGGCTTCCATGAAGTCGTCGTAGTTGCCCGGATAGACGGTGAGCTTGCCATAATCCATGTCTGCCGTATGCGTGCAGACCTGGTTCAAAAAGTGGCGGTCATGCGAAATAATGATCATGGTGCAGTTGCGATTGTTGAGGATATCTTCCAGCCAGCGGATGGTGTTGATGTCGAGGTTGTTGGTAGGCTCGTCCAGCAGCAGGATGTCGGGGTTGGAAAATAGTGCCTGCACCAGCAGCACGCGCAGTTTCCAGCCCGGTGCCACGGCGCTCATCGGGCCATTATGCAGCGCGGTGGGGATGCCGACGCCCAGCAACAACTCTCCGGCGCGCGCCTCGGCCGTGTACCCGTCATATTCGGCAAACACGGCTTCCAGTTCCGCAGCCCGCATGTAGTCATCCTCGGTCGCTTCCGGGTTCATGTAGATGGCGTTCTTTTCAACGTTCGCCTGCCACATCTGCTCATGGCCCATCATCACCACGTCCAGCACGCGTTGGTCTTCGTAGCCGAACTGGTCTTGGCGCAGCCAGGCCATACGCTCGTTGCTATCGAGGGAGACATTACCCGCTGTCGGCTCCAGCACTCCGGCCAGGATTTTCATGAAGGTGGTCTTGCCGCAGCCATTGGCGCCGATCAGGCCGTAGCGGTTGCCTTCGCCGAATTTGACCGAGACGTTTTCAAACAGCGGCTTGGCGCCGAATTGCATGGTGATGTTGTTGCTGATTAACACATTGAATCCTAAGTTAGGCTGTAGCGCAGGCGCCCTCGCCTGCAATGCATTTGTAAAAAAACACTTCTAAAGAATCTGGGCAGGCGAGGGCGCCTGCGCTACAGGTTTACTCATCGCTAATCGCCGTAATTTCCAGCATAAGATTGCCCGCTGGACGCTGCCAGGTAACGCTATCGCCAATTTTGTGACCCAACAGCGCTTTTGCCAGCGGTGAAACCCAGCTCACCTTATTGGCGGCAATATCGGCCTCATCTTCACCGACAATAGTGAACAGCTGCGTTTCACCTTCTTCGTCTTCCACCGTGACGCGCGCGCCGAACAGCACCGCGTCCTTGGCCTGATTGGCTGGCTCTACCAGTATCGCCTGCTCCAGTCGGGCAGAGATATAGCGCATATCGCGCTCTACCATTGCCAGACGCTGTTGCGCTATCTGGTCATCCTTGCGTGGTGCCAGCGCCTGCCGTTGCTGCTCGAGTATTGCCGATTGCTGTTGCAACTGCTGCAAGCCTAATGGCGTCACATAGTTGGGGTGCTCGCTGAGCGGCCGCTCGGGAAGATCGGTGCCGGCGTGCTCGAGGTCATCCTCTTTGACAAACCCTCTGCTCATAATTGGGCTGAGAAAAGATTGCGCGATAAATTGCGCGCACTTGGGAAAAGATGACTAGGCGGCAAGGATGAAGCGCCGAAGACAGTGCATATGGCACGGCCAGGTGCTGAAGACGCAGCCAACAAAGCCATCTTGATGCAGGTGTGATGCAATTTCATTCCCACTCAATCGTGGCGGGAGGCTTGCCGGAAATATCGTAGACGACGCGGTTAATACCGCGCACTTCGTTGATGATGCGATTGGAGACCTTGCCCAAGAGCTCGTAGGGCAATTCTGCCCAATGTGCGGTCATGAAGTCGCTGGTGACAACGGCGCGTAAAGCTACCACGTAATCATAAGTACGGCTATCGCCCATGACGCCGACGGATTTCACCGGCAGGAACACGGCAAAGGCCTGCGAGGTTTTTTCATACCAGCCGGCATGGCGTAATTCTTCGATAAAAATGGCATCGGCACGGCGCAGCAAGTCAGCATATTCGCGTTTTACCTCACCCAGGATGCGTACACCGAGCCCGGGGCCGGGGAAGGGGTGGCGATACACCATGTCATGCGGTAACCCAAGTGCTACGCCGAGTTCGCGCACTTCGTCCTTGAACAGCTCGCGCAGCGGCTCCAGCAGTTTGAGGTGCAGCGTTTCCGGCAGGCCGCCGACGTTGTGGTGGCTCTTGATCGTGTGTGCCTTTTTGGTCTTGGCGCCGGCGGATTCGATGACGTCAGGATAGATGGTACCCTGTGCCAGCCACTTGGCCTGTGGCAGCTTGGCCGATTGCTGCTGGAACACTTCGACAAATTCGCGGCCGATGATCTTGCGCTTGGCTTCCGGGTCGTTCACTCCTTTGAGGTCACCAAGGAATTTCTCGCTGGCATCAACATGGATGACCTTGACGCCAAGATTTTTGGCAAAAGTCTGCATGACTTGCTCGGCCTCGTTGAGGCGCAGCAAGCCGTTATCAACAAATACACAAGTCAGTTGGTCACCGATGGCACGATGGATCAGTGCGGCCGCAACCGAAGAATCGACGCCACCGGACAAACCAAGAATCACCTGGTCGCTGCCAACTTCAGTGCGGATGCGGCTGACTGCTTCCTCTACATAATCCGGCATATTCCAGTCCTGGCCACAGCCGCAGATCTGGTGCACAAAACGGCTGAGTATGGCTTTACCTTGCTTGGTGTGCGTGACTTCCGGGTGGAATTGCACGGCGTAAAATTTGCGTGTTTCGTCTGCCATCCCTGCAATTGGGGTGGAGGCGTTGCTGGCGATGACTTTGAATCCGGCAGGCAGTTCGGTAACCTTGTCGCCATGGCTCATCCATACATCCAGCAGGCCGTGGCCTTCGTCATTGACTCTGTCCTGAATATCCAGAAACAAAGCCGAATGGCCACGTGCACGTATTTCCGCATAACCAAATTCACGATGGGTGGCATTTTCTACTTTGCCGCCCAGTTGTGCGGCCATGGTCTGCATGCCATAGCAGACACCCAGTACCGGCACGCCAAGCTCGAACACCGCTTGTGGAGTGCGCGGTGTTTCGTTTTCATAGACCGAATTCGGGCCGCCGGAGAGAATGATGCCGGCTGGGTTGAATTCACGAATGAAGTCATCGCTTACGTCCCATGAATGCAATTCGCAGTAAACATGCGCCTCGCGCACGCGGCGCGCGATGAGCTGGGTGTACTGGGAACCGAAATCAAGTATTAGGATTTTTTGCTGAGCCATGGGATATCTGAATATTAAAAATTAAGCCGCTAAATAACTAAGGGCAATCGGCTTTAACTGAATAAAGCTGATTGCCCTGAAAATATGAAAGTTAATCAATGTGATAGTTCGGTGCTTCTTTGGTGATCTGCACATCATGCACATGCGATTCGCGCATACCGGCGGCGGTAATCTGCACAAATTCTGCCTTGGTGCGCATTTCGTCAATCGTGCTGCACCCTACATAGCCCATGGAGGCACGCAGGCCGCCCATCAATTGGTGTATCACCGCGACCACGCTGCCTTTGTAGGGCACGCGGCCTTCCACGCCCTCCGGCACCAGTTTGTCGGTGTTACCTTCGTTATCCTGAAAGTAGCGGTCGCTGGAGCCTTTTTGCATGGCACCTATGGAGCCCATGCCCCGATAAGATTTATAAGAACGTCCCTGGAATAGTTCGATTTCGCCCGGCGCTTCTTCGGTACCGGCAAACAGGCCACCGAGCATGACGCAATATGCACCTGCAGCGATGGCCTTGGAGATGTCGCCGGAGTAGCGCACGCCGCCGTCTGCAATGAACGGCACGCCGCTGCCTTCCAATGCTTTGCACACATTGCTGATGGCCGTGATTTGCGGCACACCGACGCCCGCAACGATGCGCGTAGTGCAAATGGAGCCGGGGCCTATGCCAACTTTGACTCCGTCAACGCCGCAATCTACCAGCGCTCTGGCTGCGGTTGCGGTAGCAATGTTGCCGCCGATCACTTGCACGTCGGGGAAGTTCTTTTTCACCCAGCTCACGCGATCCAGCACAC
>JADGRN010000004.1 GCA_017880825.1 Methylophilaceae bacterium
GTGGTTATGCTGTTACTTCAATAGCCAAGGAGGGCAAAATGAAACGCAGATTGTATTTCATGCTTCCGGACATCAGCGCAGCGCGACATGCATGGAAAGAGATGCTGCTTGCATGCGTTGATAATCGCAATATTCACTTTCTTATCAAAGCTGGTACGCCTTTAGCCCACCGAATGCAACCTGCCGATATCCTGGAGAGAACCGATGCGCTGCATGAGGGCGGCATGGGTATTCTTCTGGGCGCGGCGCTTGGCCTGCTGGCGGGTGTTCTGACGCTGTTGTTTCCGCATGAGTATTTCCCCTTGTGGTACACCAATCTGGACTGGACTGGCATACTGGCCATTACCACCCTGGTTGGTGCAGTCGCTAGCGGGTTAGGCATGGCGATGCTGGGAGTTGGCCTTTCTAATTCCGACTTGGAAGCAGCCAAAGATAAGATCAGTCGTGGTGGGGTGATGATGATTGTTTCCGTGCCATTGCACCGACTAAGTGAGCTCCGCAGGGTGGTTGAGACCTTGCATCCAGAAGCCGAGTATTACGGTGTCTGGCCAGCCAAGCATGCGGTCTTTCCCTAGATCGCGCTTGGTTTTGCTGTAGTCCGTTTAGCTTGGGCTAAATGTAATGCAGCCCAACAATCATAGTAAATGTTGGGCTTCGCTTTGATCAACCAAAGTTTCGAATGAGATAACCCGGAAAATGCGAGCTGCAGGCCATCACATGGGTAATGGCCTCTCTGTCATACTCGTCCCCTGAACGATAGCTTTCGAAAAATGTATTGAGCCTGCGAACATGCTCGGGCATTGCATTCACCGCCTGTAGTCCGACCGAAACACCGTAATTGGTGAAGGCAAATTTGACATGGTGCAGCTCTGGTTCACGGCAGAAATAGCCCTCATCTATCCACATCTCATCCAGTATGCCCAGGCAGCGCGCCTTCTGCACTCTCGCCCAACCCTCTTCGGGAAAGAACTGGGTCATCCATAACATCATGCCGAGGCCCAGATCCTGGGTGATAAAAAGATCGAGAGCTGTTCGGTCAATCAGCAGGCGCATGTCGGCGATCTCGCGCGACAGCGCCTTTTCATCGAGCAGACGGTAGGAAACATAACCATCGAAGGCATCGAGCGCGCCAAATCCATAGCCCGGATAAGGGCTGCTCAGATCCTCGTTCATCTTCCAGATGACGCCACGGCCCGGCACGATGAAAGCATCGTGAATCTGGCGCACAAGCTCCACCCCTTTTTGCCTGTAGTCCGGGAGATGTCGGCTGAGAATGGAGAGCGCATAAAGCCACATGGCGAGGTAATGGAAATACTGGCCATCGCGATCAGGCGCTTCGCCAATGCGAATGCCGCGGGGACGGCCGAGCACGCGATTAACCTCTGCAACAAGCCATTCTGCCTGGTCGAGATATTGGCGTTCTTTCGATTCGGCGTAGAGTGAAACGAGGAGGACAACGCCAAAGGCATCGGTCCACAAATACCTGAGACCATTTGGCCAGATGCCCTCTGCGCGCATCCAGGCCAGTTTGTCGATGACATACTGCGTGTCCTTGCACACTGTCATGGTTTGCCTCAAAGGCCAAATGGATAAGTATCCGGAAAGCCTTCTATCTCCTCTGTCTTTAGCGGCGTTACGGCCTTGGTTTCGTCGAACCAGATGTATTCGTCGAATTGTTGCGGCAGAACCGCCTGAAAATAGTGACTTTGAAGTTCTGTTTCGGGCCGGTAGATTACGCCGATGGCGCGTTCGAGCCGTGGCTTCATCAGCTGTTCGATGAGGTCGGTCATAATCGGGCTGCGCAAAGGCAGCAGAAAGTGCGGACTGCCGGCTTCGTGACACAGCCGCTCGTAGCTGTCGGGCAGGGCCGGGCGGACGGTTTTTATTTCCATTGGCTCATCCCAGTTCGAGGCCGCCGCGACCGTTCCGCTGTTCGTCCCGAAGCCGATCGAATAGGCCGCATTGCCGAATTCCTGCCGGCACAGATGGCCGATATTGTATTCGCCGCGCAAAGACATTTCGGTTGCTGTGGAGTCACCCACGTGCGAATTGTGCGCCCAAACGATCGCCTTGCTATGGGGCCCGTGAAAATCGAGCAGCGTCTTTAATGTTTCGAACATATGGCTGTCGCGCAAATTCCAGGAGGAGCGAGAGCCGTAATACATGGTGCGGTAATAATGCTCGGCATTAGCGACAAGGCGGGCGTTCTGCACGGCATCCAGAAACCGCTCTCCATCATGCTCGGCATAGGCCTTGCGCTTCTGCATCAGCTCCATGAGCATGGAGACAACCTCATTCTCGCAGGTCTCGTAGGCGCCCGTCAGCGTAGCGTGGCCGTAGGTGGCAGGATCCGCCTGCCATGGCGTCAGGCATCCATAGCGCTGGCGTGCGACTTTTGCGGTTTGCGGGTCAATGTCATCCAGGTAGCTCAAAACCGAGCGAATTGAATTGTAGAGACTGTAAAGATCAAGGCCATGAAACGCTACTCTGTTGCCAGGTTCGACATCGGCATTGCGCTCGCGCAACCAGTTAACGAAATTCAACACCTCGCGGTTGCGCCACATCCAGACGGGGAAGCGGGCGAAGGCTGTCCATTCGGATGGGGGATATTCAGCATGCCGAACGTAATGGTCAATACGCGCAGCGTCTGGCCAATCGCCCTCGATAGCGATAAAAGTGAAGCCCTTGCGCTCGATGAGCTCGCGCGAGATACGCTCGCGCATACGATAGAATTCCGAGGTGCCATGCGTCGCTTCTCCGAGGAGAACGACACGCGCATCGCCGATGCGATTGAGCAGCGGTTCGAGGTCAGCCGAGGTTATCGTTTCAAACTTTTCGCAAGATGTCGCGATAGCCTTTGCCAGCGCTCCCTCGGCGGTCTTGACTGCCGGACGAGGCGCAGGCGGGACGTAATGACCATCTTCCGGCGCCCAGCCTTCTTCCCCTACCAAAGGGACGAAGCGGACATCAGCGATATCTTCCGTTTTGTATTCGTGCTCCGATACGCGGACGACGCGCACCAATTCCTGATATCGCCGATCGCTCCCCACAGGAATAACCAGTCGGCCTCCGATTTTAAGTTGCGCCTTCAGAGATTCCGGTATCTCGGGCCCGCCTGCCGCGACCACAATCGCATCATAGGGCGCTTGATCAGGCCAGCCGCGGGTTCCGTCAGCATGTAGCACATGCACATTCTTATAGCCGAGGTCGGCCAGTACTGCACCAGATTTCTCGGCGAGTTGGCCGATACGCTCAATCGTGTAAACTTCCTTGGCGATTCGCGAGAGGATGGCGGCGGCGTAACCTGAGCCAGTGCCGATTTCCAGCACCTTTTCACCACCTTCAAGCCCCAAAGCCTCGGTCATCAACGCGACGATATAAGGCTGGGAGATGGTCTGATTTTCTGCGATAGGCAACGGCGCGTCTTCATAGGCAAATTCCCGCAGAGACTCAGGCAGGAAGGCTTCGCGCGGCACTGTTCGCATTGCGTCGAGAACCAGATATGAGCGCACGCCACGGTCGGCGATCTGACTGTCAACCATGTTATCGCGGAGCTTCGCAAAATCGATTTTATTCATCTGTCATGCCTCCAAGCTGATGGAATGCAGGAATATGGAGTTTAGCACTCCCAGTGCAGGCGGAACTGTTTTTCACCCGCATTGTATTGATATTCCAGATCTCCTTGATAGGCGTGCTTTAGCGCCTCACCGATGCGGCGCACCCCCCTGATCACGCATGTGGCAGATAGCTTCATACACGCCAGTATTTTCCTGCACGATAGCCAAGTGTCCTACCATGATATCTCCCACGGTGAGAACGGCAGGGTCGAGTCCGGTGGCGACTACTTCCACCAACACATCACGGTCAGTAACGATGCCGATCGGTCTGCGTCGCTCACCCTCCTCCTTTATCACAATCACGTCACCAACGTGGTGTTTGCGCATGAGCCGGGCAGCCTCGATGATGGTGGTTTCCCTTGTTACACTAATGACTTCGCGCTTGCAGATTTCACCAATAGCCATGACAGTTCTCCTTCCCTCGGTGGGGTTCTAAAATTACTGATTAGTGTCTAAGCCTAGAAGCTCCGTCACAATGAAACTGCTATAGCGTCATATTTCAGCGTATGCACCAGCGCATACTGTTCCAATTTGTCGCACAAGGCGGCATTACAGGCTTCTAAACAGTTGATGCGCCGCTCTAATTCCTCAGTTCTCTGCGCGAAGTGACGTTCAAGTTGCCGACGAAGCTCTTCCAGTTCTTCTTCCATGGCTTTTTTTCGTTGTCGTCACACATAATAATTACCCCACCTTGATGGTTTGACGACGGGACTTTTCCGTTTTAGGCAGCCTAAGCTCCAGCAGACCATCCTTGGAAGTCGCTTTGGCGCGTCCGCCGTCTACCTCTTCCGGCAGCCTGACGGTGCGGGCGAATGAGCCCTGCGAGATTTCGCGGCGGTAATAGTCACCCTTTTCCTCTTCCGACTTAGATTCACTACTGCCCTTGATGGTCAACGATCTGCCATTAACCGAAATATCGAGATCCTTTTTGTCCATGCATGGAACTTCGGCGCGCACAATAATTTCTGCGTCCCGATCGACGATATCAATGTTCGGCATCTTCAATTCAAATTGGGATGGCAATACGTTCAAGAGTGACCGCTCCCGAGCCAGTGGGTGCAGCCAGTCAGCAGGGATCCAATTCTCGAAGTAGCGCTCGATTTCGTCGATTGGACCAAATGTGGATATCGGCGAGGTTTTCTTCACCCTACTGGTTGAGGGTGAGACAGCAGTTCTTTGCTTGACTTGGGTTTTCATGATGGCCTCCTTAAATGGCAGATAAAAACACAGAAACTGTGCTTTTATCTGGATGCCACAATCCGCGCAATGGCCTTTTTCAGGTTTCAAATGGATTGTTTAAACGACCGCCCACTAACTGATTACATCCTAGGTAGTTAGCAATTGTCTGACTTGATGTAGATTAAGTTTGTTGTGGTTTTTCCGAATTAACTTGACATTAGGGTTGGGGATTAATTAAAAAATTCTGGACGGATTCATTTTGGTGGCGATTCGCAAGGCATTGGGTGGCGTCTTAACTTGCGCTGCTTGGACGCGGCAGAGGGAATTGGAGAAGCGCGCGGAATTTGACCTCAGTTATCCTTTTATGCCGCGCCGAGCATGGTGGGTTGGGCTAAATGAAATATAGCCCAACCATCGGGAGGTTATTTGACGGTCTCACCCGACAACACAATTAACTACTCACCAACTGCTCTTTGGTCAGCAGGAAAACAAACTCATTGCCAGATTCCACTTCCAACCAGGTAAAAGGCAAGTCCGGGAAGGCTTCGAGTAACGCATCTCGGTTGTGGCCGATTTCAACGATCAACAAGCCATCATCATTCAAATAATTGACTGCTTCGCGCAGCAGGGTGTGCGTGTGGTCCAGGCCAGCCATGCCGCTGCCCAGCGCCAACTGTGGCTCGTTGCGGTATTCCTGCGGCAGTTGCGCCATGGAGGGTGCATCGACGTAAGGCGGGTTGCTGATGATCAAGTCATAAGTCTTGTCCTTGAGCGCGCTGAACATATCCGACTGAATGGCCGTAACCTGCTGCTGCAGGCCGTAATTGGCGATATTGATGTTACACACCGCAATAGCATCGGGTGAAATATCTACCACATCAATCGCAGCATTTGGGAAGGCATGGGCGAGCAATACTCCCAAGCAGCCGCTGCCGGTACAAATATCGGCTGCACTTTCCACCATCTCCGGGGATTCAATCCATGGGCTGAGGCTGTTTTCCAGCAGCTCGGCGATAAACGAGCGCGGCACGATGACTCTTTCATCCACATAAAACTTGAAGCCCCTGAGCCAAGCCTCACGCACCAGATAGGCCGTAGGCGTGCGCTCGGTGACGCGGCGCTCGATGAGGTGCGCCAGATGTTTGCGCTCGGATTCAGTAATCACAGCATCGAGAAAGTTTTCCAGGGTATCGTGTGGCAGATGTAGGGCAGCTAGAATCAGCCATGCAGCTTCGTCATAGCTGTTGTCGGTGCCGTGACCAAAAAAGATGTCAGACTCTTCAAAGCGGCTGACAGTGAAGCGCAGCCAGTCGCGGATGGTGAACAGCTCTTCCGTAAGCCTAGGGTAATGCATCATGCCAGCAGTTTTTCCAGAGTTAGTTTGTAGGTTTCTTTCAACGGCTCAATATCCGCCACCGCCACGCATTCGTTGAGCTTATGGATGGTGGTGTTGAGCGGGCCGAATTCAATTACCTGTTTGCAGATGTCGGCGATGAAGCGGCCATCGGATGTGCCGCCAGTCGTCGAGAGCTCTGGCGTGACGCCGTAGGTTTGCAGGATGGCGGCAGAGATGGCATCCACCAGATTGCCCCTGGGCGTAATGTAGGGCGGCGAATATTCCCAATCCAGGTCATACGTGAGTTCGTGCTTGTTCAGAATCGCATGCACACGCTGCTTGAGACTATCCGACGTGCTGGCGGTGGAGAAGCGGAAGTTGAACAGGATTTCGACTTCACCCGGCACCACGTTGGTAGCGCCGGTGCCGCCATTCATGTTGGAGATCTGCCAGGAGGTCGGCGGGAAATATTCATTGCCGTTATCCCAGATGGTGTCGACCATGTCCTTGATGGATGGGACAACCATGTGGATAGGGTTTTTCACCAGGTGCGGATAGGCGATATGGCCTTGCACGCCCTTGACCACCAGCTTGCCGGAAAGGGAGCCGCGGCGGCCGTTCTTGATCATGTCGCCGACCACCTTGTTGGAGGTAGGCTCGCCGACGATGCAGTAGTCGATGAGTTCATTGCGCGCCTTGAGTGCCTCAACCACTTTGACCGTACCATTGATGGCAACACCTTCTTCATCCGAGGTGATCAACAGGCCTATGGAGCCTTTGTGGTCTGGCTTGGCAGCGACAAATTCCTCGATCGCGGTAATAAAAGCCGCGCAGGAAGTCTTCATATCCGCTGCGCCGCGGCCATACAGCATGCCGTCCTTGATCGTCGGTTCGAATGGCGGTGTATGCCATTTATCCACCGGGCCGGTGGGCACGACGTCGGTATGGCCGGCAAATACCAGGAACGGGCCGGTAGTGCCGCGGCGCGCGTAGAAGTTGTCGACATTGCCAAAACGCATACGCTCGATTTTGAAACCTAATGGCGCTAGCCTTGAGATCATGAGTTCCTGGCAGCCCGCATCATCGGGGGTGTTGGACCGGCGGGAGAGTAGGTCAATCGCCAGTGCTAAGGTTTTGCTCTCAGGAGTTTGGCTCATAGTACAAAATGCTCTCGATAAGCGGCTTCGTCAAAGCCTAACTGTAGAATTTTCCCGTCTTTTACCAAGACAGGGCGTTTAATAACGGAAGACTTTGCCAGCATCAAAGGCAGCGCAGATGCTGCATCTGTGACTGCCGTTTTTTCGACATCCGGCAAATTGCGCCATGTCATCCCGGCACGGTTAACCAGCTTTTCCCAGGACAGTTGGCTTAGCCAGCCATTGAGCAGTGCCGCATCAACGCCATTCTTCCTGAAGTCATGGAATTCGTAGACTATATGGTTCTCTTCCAGCCAGGTGCGGGCTTTTTTCACGGTGTTGCAGTTGGGGATGCCGTAGAGCTTCATCATATTTTGTAGGAACCTGACAAATGATGATTCTAACAGCAGGGCGGGGCTCAGGCGAGCAATGCCGGTGTGACGAGATGTTAAGTCGGTGAAGTGGCCGGTTTATCTATTTCAATGGCGTTTTTTTCCAGCATGGCAAGCTGACGTACCAGACTTGCCAGCTTTTCTTCCGGTACTGGCCGCGCGAACAGGAAGCTAGATGCCGCGCAGTAATTCGTTAATGCCGACCTTGCCCAAGGTCTTGGCGTCAACTTTCTTGACGATTACCGCGCAGTAGAGACTATAGCTGCCATCCTTGGACGGCAGGTTGCCACTGACGACCACCGAGCCTGACGGGATGCGGCCATAGAATACTTCGCCGGTTTCACGGTCGTAGATTTTGGTCGATTGGCCGATGTAAACACCCATGGAAATCACGCAGTTGTCTTCAACGATCACGCCTTCCACCACTTCGGAGCGCGCCCCGACAAAGCAGTTGTCCCCGATGATGGTGGGGCCGGCCTGCACCGGCTCCAGCACGCCGCCGATGCCAACGCCGCCGGAGAGATGCACATTCTTGCCGATCTGTGCGCAGGAGCCGACCGTGACCCAGGTATCGACCATGCTGTTTTCATCAACATAAGCGCCGATATTGACGTAAGACGGCATCAATACCACATTCTTGCCGATGAAGGAGCCGCGCCGCACCATGGCGTTGGGCACCACACGGAAGCCGCCGGCCTTGAAATCGTCAGCCGTGTAGTTGGCAAACTTTGGAGGCACCTTATCGTAGAATTTGGTGCAGCCGCCATCCATACGGATGTTGTCCTCCAGACGGAAGGACAGCAATACGGCTTTCTTCAGCCACTGATGGGTTTCCCATTCCTGAGTAGCGGCCTTGCGCGTGGCGACGCGCAGTTTGCCGGCGTCCAAGTCTGCCAGTACACCGAATACGGCATCCTTGATTTCCTTGCTGGCATTGGCGGGGGTGATGTCGGCGCGACGCTCGAAAGCATCCTCGATGATGGCTTGCAGTTGGCTCATAACGGTTTCCGCAGTAAAAATAAAACTGCTATTTTACTGCAAACTGCGAGTTGGCGTGGGGCACGCTTATACGCTAATTGTTTTTGGGGCTGGCATAGATAAAAATTACTTATCTATGCCAGCCCCAATTTTATTTACTCTTCTGATTCTTCATGTAGTTATGCACTTCGTCGCGGTCCACGGTGCCATCCTTGTCCACGTCAATGGCGTCGAAGTTTTTCGACACGTGGGGCAGCATCTTGGCTTCCTCACGGTCCAGCGTGCCATCGTTGTTCTTATCGGCTTTTTTAAAGCCCATCGAGCCCCTGTCGTGCATAGCACTATGGCTATACTTACAGGCTTTCATCTCATCAGCGGACAATTTGCCGTCGTGGTTGGTGTCCATTTCATTAAAGTGCTTTTCGTGCATGGCCTGGGCTTCTGCCTTGTCGATACTGCCATCCTTGTTGCTGTCGGCTTCGCTAAACATGTCTGCGCCGTGGCGCTCGCAGTGGCCGCCGCTGCTGTCATGGTTGGCCAGTGCCAGGGATGGAAAGGCTAGCGCAGATGCCAGTAGCAGAGTGTTGAGCTTGTTCATGGTGAATCTCCTATGTAAAAGCCATTTAACGGATCACATGCGTTGACGGTTGTCAGCGCGCGGGTTTTAGAGCGTGGCCGTTAGAGTGTTACTTGTGTGCCTAGTTCCACCACGCGGTTCGGCGGTAGTTTGAAATAATTGGTTACGCTGTCCGCGTTGCGGAACATACTCACAAATAGTTTTTCACGCCAGTAAGCCATCTCGGAGTCACGCGCAGCGATCAGCGTCTCTTTACCGATAAAGAAAGAAGTATCCGTAGTCTCCAGCGTCAGGCCAAGTGCGTCACAAAGCGCTAGATCACGCGGCAGATCGGGTTCATCCTTGAACCCGTAGCGTATGGTGACGCGATAGAACTCGTGCGGCAGTTTCTCGACTTCAATACGCTCTTCTTGTGAAGTATGCGGAAAGTCCTCAATTTTGACCGTCAGCAGGATGACTTTTTCATGCAGCACCTTGTTGTGCTTGAGGTTGTGCAGCATGGCATGCGGCACACCTTGCGGGTTGGCGGTCATGAATACAGCATTGCCGGGCACACGGGTAGGTGGATGAGTGCCGATCACCTCAATAAAAGGTTCAAGTTCCATGGCTTCGCTTTTTAAGCGCTCAAGCAACAGGTTGCGACCGGTCTTCCAGGTAAGCATGATGGTTAAAATAATTACGCCTATGAGTATAGGGACCCATCCACCGGCGGGGATTTTAAGCAAGTTCGCCCCGAAAAAAGACAGATCAATGGTAAGAAAAATGGAAATCAATAGCCCAGTGCGAAGTTTGCTCCAGCCCCATAATTTGTGAAACACGATGGCTGCAAGCAGGGTGGTAAAAATCATATTGCCGGTGACTGCTACTCCATAGGCCGCAGCCAGGTTAGCCGAAGTACCGAAGCCAACCACCAGTGCCATCACTGCCAGCATCAGGCTCCAATTGATGCGCGGCATGTAAATTTGCCCCTGTTGGCTTTCGGAGGTATGTAACACTTGCATGCGTGGTAAATAACCCAATTGCAGCGCTTGTCGAGAGAGGGAGAAAGCGCCAGAGATAACGGCTTGCGATGCAATGACAGTCGCTAATGTGGCCAGGACTATCATTGGATATAGCATTGCGCCAGGCACTAGCAGATAGAACGGGTTTTTTACGGCAGCAGGGTCATGCAGTATCAATGCGCCTTGGCCGAAGTAATTGAGCAGTAATGAAGGTAGTACAATCACCAGCCACGCGAGCGCGATAGGTTTGCGACCAAAATGCCCCATATCCGCATACAGTGCTTCAGCACCAGTGACAGCCAGTACGACGGCGCCTAAGGCGGCAAATCCCAGCCAGTGATTATCTCGAAAGAAGTGGATTGCATAGTTGGGGTTGACAGCCTTGAGTACGCTGGGCTCATGCACAATTCCGCTAATACCTAAAGCGGCAAGTGCCAAAAACCAGACCAGCATGACCGGGCCGAACAGGTTGCCCATAAGCGCAGTGCCCTGGCTTTGCGCCCAAAACAGGATAAAGAGGACGGATAAGGTCAGTGGAATAACCACGCTCTTAAGCTGTGGTGCGGCTATCTCCAAACCTTCAACCGCGGAAAGCACGGAAATTGCAGGCGTAATCATGCCATCTGCATAAAACATGCAGGCACCGAGAATGCCCGCCAGCGTAATAAAGCGTTGCATCTTTTTCTCGCGGCCAGTGACGGCAGATGCAAGCGCGATGAGCGCCATGATGCCGCCTTCACCATGATTGTTGGCACGCATGATAAAAGCCACATATTTAACCGATACCACGAGTATCAAAGACCAAAACATCAGGGAAAGTATGCCAAGCACGTTGGCGATATGAATCGATACCGGGTGGTGCGCATCGGTAAAAACCGCTTGCAGGGCATAAATCGGACTAGTTCCGATATCCCCGTAAACCACACCCAGAGCGGCGAGCGCGAGTATCGGAAGACGGGTCTTGCTGACGCTGGAAGATTCCATCAGATAGGCTTAATAAGACGTTGCGGCATTTTATCAGCTATGCGAATCAATGCTACTGGAATTGAACTGATATTTATAAGCGGGCTTCAAGATTTGATTCTGGTGATATCAGCATCGGCCTGGCCTTGGCCGAATGTCAGTTGCACTGTTTGCCCTGCACTTAGCTGGCTGCTGGTTCGCACAATTTGACCTTGCGTGGTTTGGGCCAGCGCATAGCCGCGATTCAGCACAGCATGCGGGCTGAGATGGTTCAGGTTCTGCTCCAGCCGCATTAAATGCTGGCTTTGCTGCTGTAACAGCCTGGATATAGCCGCTTGCAGGCGCAAATTCAGTTGATCCAGATGACCAATCTTGTGCGCTACCTGCTGCATGGGCGAGAGCAGGCGGCGTGCCAGATAATCGAGCTGCTGCATGCGCTGGCTCAGCCCAACCTGCATCTGACGCTGCATGCGTTGCTGCTGCTGAATCACCTTGCCTAGTAGTGCGGTGCGGTCAGGGCTGGCCATTTCAGCGGCGGCAGTAGGGGTAGGTGCGCGGCGGTCAGCGGCAAAATCGGCAATGGTAAAGTCGGTTTCGTGACCAACGCCGCTGATGGTGGGAATGCTGCAAGCAGCAATGGCTCGCGCCACCACTTCTTCATTGAATTGCCAGAGATCTTCCATACTGCCACCGCCACGGCA
This sequence comes from Methylophilaceae bacterium, assembly GCA_017880825.1. Lineage (GTDB taxonomy): Bacteria > Pseudomonadota > Gammaproteobacteria > Burkholderiales > Methylophilaceae > JADGRN01. The sequence goes on from JADGRN010000004.1 coordinate 11,881, forward strand.
GATGATCAGCACATCGCATTCGGCACGCAGGCTGGCCTGATTGATCGCCGCAGCTATCAATGCTGCGGCGCCTTTACCCTGTACCGGAGCGGGGTACAGCACAATGGGTATGGAGGGCATACGGCGCTTGAGCGTGGTGAGTACATCCCTGAGCGCGGCAGCGTCGGGCGAAGTGACTATGCCGATCTGGCGTGGATGGGCTGGGATGGAGCGCTTGCGTGCAGGGTCGAACAGGCCTTCGCCTTCCAGCTTGATACGCAGCTTTTCGTAAGCCTCAAACAAGACGCCCAGTCCGGCGCGTTGCAGGAATTCGACATTAAGCTGGAACTCGCCGCGCGCCTCATACAGCGTCACCACAGCGCGCGCCTCGACCAGATCACCCTCTTTCGGCTGCCATTCCAGATAGGCATTACGGTTTTTGAACATGACGCAGCGCACTTGCGCGCCAGCATCCTTCAGCGAAAAGTACCAATGCCCGGACGCCGCACGTGTCAGATTGGAAATTTCACCGCTCACCCAGAACAACGGGAAACTGCGCTCCAGCACCTCGCGTGCCATGCGATTGAGCTCGCTTACGGTCAATATCCGGGCAGGGGCGTGGGTAGGTGTGGTTGCGGAGATGTCGGCCATAGTTGAAGCTAATCCGTTACAATGTCAGCCTGAATTATAAGCCTTGAACACCTCACATGATGATGAAAATGCTCGCCGGACGTGCCGGTTACCTGCTCGGGTTTGTTGCCAGTTTCGGACTGGTCGCTTTTGCCCTCTATATCCAGCAAAAACACAATCTTGAACCTTGCCCCCTGTGCATCTCGCAGCGCATTGCGTTCATGGGCCTGGGGTTGTTGTTCCTGATCGCAGCGCTTCACAACCCGGCCACGATGGGGCGACGTATTTATGCGCTATTGCACTTTTCAGCGGCGGCAGCCGGTGCCGGCATTGCCGCGCGGCATATCTGGATACAAAGCCATGCCGATGAGGTGATGGCCGAGTGCGGCGCAGGGTTCGACTATATTTTTGAAAGTTTTCCGATGCGCAAGGCGCTGGAGCTGGTGTTTAAAGGCACTGGTGAATGCAGCAAGATCGATTGGACGCTGTTCGGCCTCACCATTCCACAACTATCCTTAATTGCCTTTGTAGCGCTGGCGCTCTATGCCGTGTTGCTGGCTGTCATGAAAAAGGTTTGAGATGTACAAGACGTTAGAAGATTTTGTCGGCAATACGCCGCTGGTCAAACTTCAGCGCCTGCCGGGCAAAACCAGCAACACCATTCTGCTCAAGCTGGAAGGCAACAACCCGGCGGGCTCGGTTAAAGACAGGCCGGCCTTGTCCATGATTAAACATGCCGAGGCGCGTGGCGAGATCAAGCCCGGCGATACGCTGATTGAAGCTACATCGGGCAACACCGGCATCGCATTGGCGATGGCAGCGGCTATACGCGGTTACAAAATGGTACTGGTGATGCCGGAGAACCAGACCGCAGAACGACGCCAGATCATGCGCGCATTCGGCGCCGAGCTGGTGCTGACGCCCAAGGATGGCAGCATGGAGCTGGCACGCGACGTGGCGCTGAAAATGCAGGCCGAGGGTGAGGGCATTGTGCTGGATCAGTTTGGCAACACGGATAATCCGCAAGCGCATTACGAAGGCACCGGCCCCGAGATATGGCGCGACACTAAAGGCCAGGTCACGCATTTTGTCTCCAGCATGGGCACCACCGGCACCATCATGGGGGTTTCGCGTTATCTCAAGGAGCAAAATCCTGACATCCAGATTATCGGCGTACAGCCGGAACAGGGCTCGCATATTCCCGGCATCCGTAAATGGCCGCAGGAATACATGCCGAAGATTTACGATGGCAGCCGCGTGGATAGTCTGCTCTATGTGAATCAGGCCAACGCCGAGAAAACCACGCGCCGCTTGGCGAGTGAGGAGGGCATTTTTGCCGGCATCTCTTCCGGAGGCGCGCTGTATGCGGCTTTACAGTTGTCCAAGACTTTAAAAAATGCAGTGATTGTGTCCATCGTCTGTGACCGCGGCGATCGCTATCTTTCCACTGGGGTATTTCCCTGACGAGCGGTTTTTAAGCGCCGCCGTATAAGCTACAACGCATGAACTTTAAAGGGCACACCAGAGACTTGACCTTTGCCGCATGTTTTGGAGTTGTAGAGCGCTTTGTCTGCATTGTTGAACAGTTAGGCAAGTGCAAACTAGCTATATAGTGGGCCATGTGCAATAACAATCAAATTGTCAAAAAAGCGGGTTTGCTGGCTAAATGGCTTATCCACGGCCTTTGCGGCTTGTTGTGCATGTCATGCTTAACTGCCCAGGCGGCCATGCTCAATCTGCAGATTGGCAATGTCAGCGGGCCTATGGTCAATGCCAGCCAGCTTGGCTTGCGGCTATCCGGCGATGACCGTCTGGAAATCAGCGCCGAGCGTTTGCAGGTGCAGCAAAAGGTTTTCAGCAAGGTCAAATTGATTTGTGATCCGGCGACCATCACACCAGCAGGGGTTATCGAATGCAGCAAGGGCACGTTGTCAGAGGGTACGCTTCACATCCCGATCAAGTTCAAGCTCGACACCGGCAAAAAACTGCTGGAACTCGAACTGAGCGCGGAAAACGACGAGCGCTGGCAACTGCGTGCCGCGCAGCAGGGTAACGCCTGGCAGGCGACGCTGGACGTCACCAATGGACAGATCAAACGCATGCCTGCCGATATCGGGCTGCCGGTAGCCATCTCGAATGGCCTGCTGAGCGGGCACGCAACCCTTAATGGCGATAAAAATGGGTTGAAAAGCGTGGAACTCAGTTCGCAGATTGACGTCCTGACATTTGCTGATGCCGCCGGTTTGCATGCAGGCGAAAAAGTGGCGGGCAAACTGGCGTTCACAGCAACTGCCGGCCCAAGCAACTGGCGCTGGCAGACCAGCGTGGATTGGGCGGCTGGCGAGGTATTCTGGCAGCCATTTTATTTTGCCAATGGCGGACACACATTGCAGGCCAGCGGCCAGTTGGATGATCAGTCAGTAAGCGTAGAAAGCGCCAGTCTTGCCCTGAAAAATGTCGGGCCGATTAGCTTCAAGGGCAATATGCGCTTGTCCGATAAGCACATTCAACAACTCGATTTATCCGCACCTGATCTGGATCTGGGGCAGCTTTATCCTTTGCTGCTCAAGCCCTATCTGGAAAAAACCGCGTTGAATAATCTGGAAATGGCCGGGCGGGCGGGATTCAATCTGCATATTGAGCAGGGCCAGCCGCAGAATTTCAAGCTTGATCTGCGTGGGATGGACCTGGAGGACAAAAATGGCCGTTTCGCACTGTACAAGGTGAACGCAACGTTACCCTGGGATTACGATGCCGCTACGGCTGTCAATTTGCGTTATTCCGGCGGAAACCTGCTGCACCTGCCGCTGGGTGCGGCCAATCTGGATGCCGAGCTTAACCGTTACGCGTTGACCGCCAGGCAATTCATGTTACCGGTTTTGGATGGCTCGCTGACTTTGGCCGATGTCTCTGCCGCCTGGGTGGGCGAGCAATGGCACTGGCATTTGCGCGCCAACCTGGCGCCGGTCAGCATGAATGACCTGAGCCACGCTTTGAGCTGGCCGCATATGGAAGGTAAGGTGTCAGCTGCCATCCCGCTGGTTACTTATTCCGGCGGGCAATTGAGCACGGATGGCGCGATGCAGTTCAATATTTTCGATGGCACGGCGACCATCACCAATCTGGCCATGCAAAACCCGCTGGGTCTCGCGCCAAAATTGACTGGCAATATGCAGCTGCGTAATCTGGATTTGGGTGTTTTGACCCGCACTTTTTCCTTTGGCGCGATTGAAGGCAGGCTGGATGGCGATGTGAACAATCTGCAGCTGGCCAACTGGCAGCCGGTGAATTTTGATGCGGCGGTGCGCAGCAGCCCCGGCAGTTATCCAAAAAAGATTTCGCAACGTGCGGTGGAGAATATTTCAGCACTGGGTGGGGCGGGCGCAGCCGCTGCAATTCAGCGCAGCTTCCTGCGCTTCTTCAAGGAATTCAACTACGAAAAACTGGGGTTGAGTTGTCGCTTGCGTGGGGATATTTGCGAAATGAATGGGATTGAGTCAACGCCGCAGGGGTATGTCATCGTTAAAGGCAGTGGTGTGCCCGCTATTACGGTCTTGGGTTACAATCACAGCGTCAGTTGGAGCGAGTTGCTGAGCCGCATCAAGCGCATCACACAAGGTAATGCCAAGCCCATCATCAAGTAAAAGGACATAATATGAACAAATGGATTTGGCTGCTGCCGGCAGCCTTGCTATTACCGGCCTGCGTCACCATCAATATCTACTTTCCGGCAGCAGCGGCAGAAAAAGCGGCGGACAAGATCATCGACGAAGTGTGGCAGCTCAAAGACAAATCTTCCGGCGAACAAACCCCGGCTGAAGCCCCGACCAAATAAGGAAACCATCATGAATACCACAATCAAACACGGCTTGTTTGCCTTTTACGTTTTCATTGCCGCATTATTTATTGCACCATCCGCACTGGCTGCGGCTGATCTTGAAATCAACACTCCCGCGATTGCCGCACTCAAAGGCAGCATGCAGGCGCGTCACGGCCAACTGGCGGCACATTATACCAGCGGAGCCGTGGGACTGACGCAAGACGGCTTGATCGCGGTGCACGATGCCAATGCCGTGCCGCTGGCGCAGCGGCAGAACGTCAATTCGCTGGTGGCGGCTGAGAATAACGACCGTAACGCGCTTTACAAGGAAATCGCCGGCGCCAACGGCCACCCCGAGTGGGAATCCGAAGTGCGCAACACCTTCGCCCAGCGCTGGGTGCAAAAAGCGCAAAGCGGCTGGTGGTATCAGAATGCGGGCAACTGGGCGAAGAAGTGACGCCGACTTTAATCTTCGATATTGAGACCATCCCCGATACCGATGGCCTGAAAAAACTCTACGATCTGTCCGCTGAAACCTCAGCGCAAGACGTCGCCAATATCGCTTTCCACAAGCGCCGCCAACACAACGGTAGCGAGTTCCTGCCTCTGCATCAGCACCGTGTTGTCGCCATCTCCTGTGCCTTACGTGAAGGCGATACGTTCAAAGTCTGGACGCTGGGGGTAGCGGACGAGCCGGAAGGCCAGCTCATACAACGTTTTTTTGATGGTATAGAGAAGTACACGCCAAACCTGGTTTCCTGGAATGGCGGCGGCTTCGATCTGCCGGTGCTGCACTACCGCGGCCTGATTCATGGGGTAGCGGCTTCGCGCTACTGGGACATGGGCGAGGACGACCGCGAGTTCAAGTGGAACAATTACATCAGCCGCTATCACACGCGCCACCTGGACCTGATGGACTTGATGGCGCTGTATCAGGCACGTGCCAATGCATCGCTGGATGACATCGCCCGGCTTTGCGGCTTCCCCGGCAAGCTCGGCATGGATGGTTCCAAGGTGTGGGATGCTTTTAAACAAGGCGAAATCGAAGCCATTCGCAACTACTGCGAGACCGACGTTGCCAACACCTACCTGGTGTTCCTGCGCTTTCAGCTTATGCGGGGCGTGCTGAATCAGGAATCTTACGCGCGCGAAATTGCCTTGGTACGCGATACCCTGTCCGGCTATTCGGGCGAGCATTGGCGCGAGTTCCTCCAAGCCTGGGATAAAGCCTAACCTGTTTTAGAAAGTTCTGAAGTGTCTGCTGCTACCCCCAACCAATCTATATCCATGCCGGTCGCCCATATCGAGTCGCTCGACCAAGAGGGCCGTGGCGTCGCCCACGTTGACGGTAAAACCATCTTTATCGACGGCGCGTTGCCCGGCGAGCAAGTGACCTATAAATCCCACCGCAAGAAATCCAGCTTTGAGGTGGCGGATGTGGTCGATATTCTCAAACCATCCAATCTGCGGGTGACACCCAAGTGCCCGTATTTCGGTATCTGTGGCGGCTGTGTCATGCAGCACCTGGAATTCTCGGCGCAGGTGGCGGCCAAGCAGCGCCTGCTGGAAAGTAATTTGTGGCATATCGGCAAAGTAACAGCGGAAACCATGCTGCCGCCAATCTACGGCCCGGCCTGGGGCTACCGCCACAAGGCCAGACTGCGCGTGCGCCATGTGCCGAAAAAAGGCGGCGTGCTGGTCGGCTTCAACGAAAAGGCCAGCAGCTACGTGGCGCACATGGATAGCTGTGAAGTGCTGCCGCCGCATGTGTCGGCGCTGATCGTGCCGTTGCAGCAACTGATCATGCAACTGACGGTACGCGATAAGTTGCCGCAGATCGAGGTGGCGGTCGGCGAGCAGGCCACCGTACTGGTGCTGCGCATCATGGAGCCATTGCAACCTGCTGATGAGCCGCTGCTACGCGCGTTTGCCGATAAACATGGCGTGCAGATCTGGACGCAAAGCAAAGGCCCGGAAACCGTCAAGCCGTTTCACCCGCTGGATGGCGCGGCGCTGAGCTATTCCTTGCCGGAATTCGGCCTGACTTATCCGTTCAAGCCCACCGAATTCACCCAGGTCAATCCGCAAATCAACCGCGTGATGCTGCGCCGTGCCATGCAGTTGCTGAATCCGCAGGCGTGGGAGCGCATCGCCGATTTCTTCTGCGGCCTCGGCAACTTCACGCTGCCGATTGCGCGCAGCGGCGCCACAGTATTGGGGATGGAAGGCGCAGCGACATTGGTCAGCCGGGCCAGGGAGAGCGCCGGATTGAATGGCCTCGACCAGCGCGTGGAATTCCGCGAGGCCGATCTGTTCAAAATGACGCCCGAAAGTCTGGCCGGGCTTGGAAAGTTTGATAAATGGTTGATTGACCCACCGCGCGATGGCGCGATGGCGCTGATTCAGGCGTTATCAGACATCGCTGATGAAACTCGCCCGCAACGCATCGTGTATGTATCGTGCAACCCTGCTACACTGGCGCGCGATGCGGGGATTTTGCTGCATGTCAAAGGCTATCGCATGGTAGCGGCGGGGGTGATCAACATGTTCCCGCACACGGCGCATGTGGAATCAATTGCTTTGTTTGAACTTCGGATGATGGGGGAATCGCTATGAGCAGACGCAATACAGGGCCACTGTTCGAAGGGAACAATCGTCGCTTAGCAGCACAGCGTAAGGCTGACCGCAGAAAATCTGCACGCATCATGTTGGTGTTGAAATATCTTCTTGTGGCGGTAGTGGCCGCAATCCTGGTGAAAATTTTCACCTAGTAGTTTGTAGCATGAGGCGGCTGCTTTGTTTGAGCGCCAGTTTATTGGCGCGGTTTAAGGATTCAGCAAGATTTTTCTCCAGGCCTGCAGTTTTTCCGGATAGCTGATAGAGGCGTTGGCGGGACTGGTAGAAGGCAGGCGATCATAAAGCAAATGCGCACAGCTTTGGTCAAGCCTC
>JADGRN010000068.1 GCA_017880825.1 Methylophilaceae bacterium
GGTGAAAGTCCTCTACACACCCGGCAAGGGGAAGTGTTAGCCGAACGGCAAGGGTGTTCGTTGTAAGGCGATAGCTTCGGATGCGCCGTGCATAACAGGTGGGTGTGGTCTCCATCACACCCCAATTGCTCAAACTCTATGGCGTATCGCTCTTCTATCCCTCGCGCTATCTCGACGATGATCTGCACCACTTCTTCATCCAGCAACGCTTCCGCTACTTCACCGGAAATACGACGTGGTAATGTATCTGCCGGCGCAATGGCTTCCTTTCTTGACACGGTGTTCGTACATCCATGCTAATGGCGTGGCGTCCCCGCGGCAAGACTGCGGGGAATTACAAGTTAATTTGAGCATCCCTCGACCAACTCCCTTCTGCCGCGCCGTGCACCCGCAAAGGTGCATGCCAGTCATGGCGAAGCAGCGCAGGATTTAAGCCCATAAAGGGCTCCCCCATCTTCGCTACGGGGCTGCGCTCCTAATCAGATGTGATCGTATTTAATATACTTAAATCGCGCATCCTCACTCGGTGTGCCTTCCAGCGCGCCACCCTCCTTGCCGGGCTGCCACTGAATGACTTCCTCGATCTTTTTCGCCAGCGTGAAATCCTTGTCGGTGATGCCTTTTGCGCTGTGGGTGCAAAGTTTGACGATGACATAGGCGTAAGAAACCGTGAGATCGGGATGATGCCAGGCGGCTTCAGCCAGATGGCCGACCGTGTTGACCACCATCAGTGTGCCTTTCCAGCTGCCGGTTTTGTATTTGCGGCGTATCCAGCCGTCCTCGAAATACCAATGCGGCAGCTCGGCAGCTAATCTGGCCTTGATTCCATCTTCACTGTAAACACGTTCTTTATTCGGCTCACTCATCATGCCCTCCTTCAACGATCAGTTCCATGCACATCGCACGGGCAGCCCTATTGCGGCCAGCTTTTCCTGCGATATGCCATCATTAAACACCATGTGATCCTGTTTGCCGACAATCCATGTACGGAAATTCTGCCCGGCGGTGAAGTCACCAAAATGCTCATCCACCATGCCATCCTTGATGAGTCTTTCCAGCGAAATCTGCTCCAGTTTTGGGCGTTGCGATTTGACCAATATCAGTTGCTGCGCATTAAGCCGTGAGGCCAGCCAGGCAGCGAGGCTATCGGATGTTACCTGCCAGTTGGCGGGTATGGTCTCATCGGCACACACCATCTTGCTCGGCATCCATACTACGGTGCGATGCTGCCAGCCGCGCTCGGCGATTTCCAGCTCACTTTCAGCGGTGACCAGGGCCGGATTAAGCCCGGTCATCAGTACGGCGTATTGATCCATCGCCATCACGGCCATTTTGTGGGCGACCACATCGCTGCTGTTACTAAGCTTTTGTGATTCACGCACGGCATCGGCAAGAATGCCGCCGCCGGGTACGATGACGATTTTGCCATCGCCGTGACGGGTGAGTACTTCCAGCCACTTCAATAGCTCCGGCGAGCCTAACAGGCTGCCGCCAAGTTTAATTACCCACATTTTGCCACATCACCATCGTCCAGAAAGCGAGCTCCAAAATGCTGCATGAGCGCCAACATGGAGGACGCCTTATCCAAAGTTTCGCTATATTCCTTGTGCATTTCCGAATCAGCGACGATGCCGCCACCCGCCCAGAAACGAAACTCCCCGGCCGCATAAACAGCGGTACGAATCGCAATATTGGTGTCCATATTGCCATCGAACCCGATGTAACCGATAGCCCCACAATACACGCCGCGCCGATGCGGCTCCAGTTCCTCGATAATCTGCATCGCGCGCAATTTCGGCGCGCCGGTAACGGAACCGCCCGGAAAACAGTCACGCAGAATATCCAGAGCGCTCTTGCCCGGCGCCAGCGTGCCCGTCACGGTACTGACCAGATGGTGCACATTGGCAAAGCTTTCCAGCGAGAACAGACGCTTGGCCTGCACCGAACCCACCGCACAGCTTTTGCTGATGTCGTTGCGCAGCAAATCCACAATCATCAGGTTTTCGGCCCTATCCTTGAGGCTATTTCGCAATTCCCCGGCATTGGCCCTATCCTGCTCAGGATTCGCTGAACGCGGGCGTGTTCCCTTGATCGGTCGAGTTTCGACATGGCTGCCCATCACTTGTATAAATCGCTCCGGTGAGGCTGACAGTATCTGCGCTTTCGGGAAATTCATGTAGGCCAGAAATGGCGCAGGGCTGATGCTGCGCAGGTGTAAATAGGCGGCCCAAGAGTCACCTTCTGCCCGGGCAGCAAAGCGTTGCGCCAGATTGACCTGATAGCAATCGCCTTCATGAATATAGTGCTTAATTTTGTCGAAAGCCTTGCTATAGAACGGCAAATCCATGTTGGACGTGATTGGTGAGGTTATCCGAAAAGTGCCTTGTGTGGTCGTGGCAGGCTGCTCGAATAATTGGCATAGTGTCGACCATTGCTCACGGGTTTTGGCATCCAGTCCATGTGAAACCAGCCACGCCCGTTTTACCCTGTGATCCACCACCACTGCCCAATCGTAAATGCCGATCATCATTTGTGGTATGTGTTCGCCATCCTCAGCATGCGTGGGCAGATGCTCCAATCTGCGCGCCAGATCGTAGTCAAAGTAACCAATTGCGCCGCCGCAAAAAGGCAGCTCACAAGCCTGCACCGCATAAGGCTCCAGCGCCTGCTTGAGCAGCATGAAAGAGTCTGCACTGCTGCTGCGCGAACCTTCATGGCCTCGAATTTCGGTAATGGGGCCGTCTGTAGTCAGCGTCATGATAGGAGCTGCGGCCAGGATGTCGTAGCGGCCATATTGGCTGGCCGGCTGGCCGCTATCCAGATAAACTGCCCATGGCTGGTGGGCGATTCTGGCAAACAGTGTGGCGCTATCGGCGCTGTAGGGTAATTCGTGCCTGAGTAAGCTCATGTGGCGCTTTTTGCCGCTAAATAAGCGACTGCGTAAGCCGGCAAGCACACGCCTGCCCAGCTACGCGTTTCATCATTGTGCGCCGAAATCTTGTAGCCAACTTCCAAGTATTCACGCTTAAGCTGGCGCGCCATATCACGCGCTAAAAAATCGCCCGCTCCCGCGACAATAATGGGGGCTCTGTAATCGATTAAATGACGGGAAAAATTGCGCATGGCTGCATTCTTAAGCATATTCAACTGTATCTGCTTGAATGCGTATGCAAGACCTATCCATGCGGAGATTGGAGCATCATGCAGATCGCGTCCGATCATCCGCGCAAGGCGGCGAGCGCTTTCCTCCGGTGTTTTGCCCGCGCCATCCGCAGTCTCCGCCATATCCTCAGCCTCCCTCAGATCACCGGTAAGGCGATAGACATCAGCCGTTGTAGCAAAATGCTCGGCAGCCAGCGTGTGCCATTCACCGGCAAACGGCACACGATCAGCCAGCGCCATCAACGGAGTACGCACCACACCGCTATATACCAATTCCTCAAACTGCATGCGCTCAGCATCTGAAAAACCACGGGTTTGTGGTTTGCCATCACTCAGCAATATAAAATCGGCGGTGGTGCTGCCAATATCGATCAATAAACCTTGATTCACCTGCATAGCCATATAGGTGGCGCTTGCCAGCCAATTGGCCGAAGCGATTCTGGCTGCGTAGAGACTGACTTCGCGCGCACTAACCAAGCCCGACTGCCCTGCATAAAAAAGCGTTTCACTGCCAAAATGTTTAATCATCACCGCCGAGATATGTGCAACCCCTGCGTTGCGATCAGTAAAAACATCAGCCAGCTCGCCTGTCATGGTGACCGCATGTTGATCAGGCAAGTGGTTCAGCTTGGCTGATACCGCATCAATCGCTTTTTCTAATTGATCCAGCCCACGCCATAGCGCACATGGCACTTGAATGACCTGCAGGGCAGTACCGTCAGCATCTACCAGCGCCGCCTTGAGGTGCGCTCCGCCGATATCCCAACCCAAGGTAGTATTGTGCTTATGCATCCAGAATCGCTTCTACGAGATTACGTGAAATCGTGCGTGGCCATTTAAAATGATGATTATAGAGTAAGTCCAATACCAGCTTCGCTGGGTTATGAGCCATGGCTTGATGCAAGCCAACGTAGGAAGTAGTCAAGCGTGGATTGACTTCCAGCACATGGACGTCCTGGTCATTGACCAGCACATCCACCCCGACATAACCGGCCAAACCCGGCATAGCGGCGGCAACCGCTTGTGCTATTTCATCAAAGCGATGCCAGTATTGCGCCATGCCATTTAACTCGCTACCGGCGTAACTAAACTTTCCCGATTTCTGACTGACGCTCCGCAGACTAATTCTTTGTCTGTTGCAGCTCATAAGCCAGGCTTGGCCTTGCTCACATAACATGGACAGACTGGCCGGCTCGCCTTTGATATAAGGCTGGATGACGTGTGTTGCCTGGCGCCCCTGCTGCATCCAATCCATCAAGCTTGATGGGTTTTTGAAATAGCCAGTATCCAGGCAGCCGGCTCCGTCATCAGGCTTGGCAACCCAGGTATCCGATTGGTTTGGCTGCCACTCTGCCAAGATAAATGTTGGCACCACCGACAACCCCGCTGACGCCAGCAAGCGTATCGTTGCCAGTTTGCTGCTGGCAACCTTGACCGCTTGCGGCGTTGATCCCAGCAAAACTTTGTTGTGGCTGATGGCTAACTCACTGAGCCGTAAAAGCGCTCCGCTGCTTTCTGGCGCTATCGGCCACAACGCATCGGCTTGAGCAATACAATCGCCCCAGCTTTGCCAGACATCATCTTCCTGGCTGATTCTAACCACTTGATTTACATTTGCAGGAGCAGGTAAACGCGCATCGCAAGTTGTGATCACCTCGATGCCGTCGAGCTCGGCAAGGTCGCTTAACAGGGCGCTGCGCATCCTCGCGCCCTCCTGCACCAAGGAAGTTGACAGTGGCTCGCGGTATAATCCCCCGCCAGTAATGAATTCACATACAAAAATCTTCAAGTGAGCCTCAACAAACAGAAACCTGGTGAACGGAAAAACCTTTGGAAATAATCCCGGTGATTGATCTCATGGATGGCCACGTGGTTCACGCGCGATTCGGTGAGCGTCAACTTTATCAACCCATCCAATCGAGCTTGTGCGCAAGCAGCGAGCCATTGGTTGTAGTGGAAGCGCTGCTGGAATTATACCCGTTCGAAAAGCTTTATATTGCCGACCTCAATGCGATACAAGGTCGCGGCAATCATCGCGAGATGATCTCTTTGGTCAGGCAACGCTATCCAGAGTTAAAACTGTGGCTGGATGCGGGGGTTGGCGAGGCGAATGACTTACGCAGCTGGCTGGATATCACGCTGGATATGGTTATCGGTAGCGAAAGCCTGGATAGCCTCGCTGATTTTGAAACTATTAAAAAATGCTGTACCGCACAAAATTATGTACTTTCGCTAGATTTCACGGCACAAGGCTTTCAGGGGCCTGATGCTTTGCTGCATCAGTCACAATGCTGGCCGCAGCGGCTTATTGCGATGACTTTGAGCAGAGTCGGCAGCAACTCGGGGCCAGATGAACAGATACTGAGAAGGTTGATTAATCGTGCGCACGGGCAAGCCATCTATGCCGCAGGCGGTGTGCATGATCTTTCTGACATTCAAGACTTGCAACAAATGGGGGTGGCTGGCGCTCTGGTTGCCAGTGCGTTACATGCTGGCAGGCTGACTGGCGGGGATATAGCGGCGATTTGCGGGCCTAACTGAATCTTAAAACAAAAAGCCCAAGTAAAACCCTGGGCTTTTTTGTCGAATAACAAAATTTTGCGAATGTTTACTTGGCCTGGAACGGATGGGTAGAGCTCTTGTAATTCTTCAATAGGTCTGCAATTTTAGGTTCGCGTGCTATTGCAGACTTGATGGCCTGCTTGGTCGCTTTATAATTCCAATTCTGGATACGCTCATCTATATCAGCTCGGTTATCAATGAATACCCCAACACAAATAAACACATTGTCCACCTCATCCTGTGGAATAGTGCCGTCAGCAACACAATCCATCACGGCCATGGCAACACCGCGCTGCGCCGGACCAAACATTTGCACAGCTTGCTTACTGTGTTTGATAGTGACTTTATTGAACATCACGGTGGCCGGCTTAACCATCATGTTTGGAGCAACAATAGCCAGCAAGCCATTAACCCCAAATTTCTGGTCAGTCAAAGTACGACAGAATGCATCTTCTGCAGGACTGCCACGCGGGCCCATAATCAAATCAATATGAGCTACATTAAGGAGATCTAAGCCACTATTATCAGGACGCTCTTCAATAACAAGGGCCTCTCCAACTAAAACGCGGTCAATGACTGCCATGATATTCTCCAAAATTAAAGTTTCCACTAAAAAATCAGCAGAAACAAACAAGCATCGCTTGGTTAGCTATGCCTTAAAAAAACCAACGCTTGTTTGGCGTTGGGCTCAAATGTTTGTAAATATTATCATACTACAGATGGAAGCCCGCGTCGCACAGCCTTACCCATGAAAAATGTGGATAAACCAGAGATTTTACCAGTGTGCCCAATAGTCCTTGCAAACGATTTGATGCAAATCAATCTTCGTGCAGAATGCGCTCAACTTCTACCTCGACGTCCTCAAACTGCCCCGTGTATATGGCCCGCCAGAAGCCGCCGAGAATGACCAGCACCGGCATTACTGACAAGGGAATAAAATGTTAGTGCACAAAAAAACAAGCCGAAGTTCACCTAAATTTCATAATTGGCGAACAACGGCTTTTATTTGATAGCCAGGCTATCCGCCCATTTTAATGAGCATAAGCGGATATTTATTCCAAGTTGGCGTGTATTGCCCGCATGCTTTCTTCGGCAATGCCTTTTTTATGGATTATGTGCGAGACAGTCGCTTCCAAAAAGATCAATGTAGACAATTCAAATGTTGTCCCCATTGGCATACCAACCACCTTACCGTATTGATCTGGATTACCAATCTGGATGACCAAATCAGACATATCAGCAGTTGTTGATTTACTTTTGGTGGATATCGTCACAATCTTTGCGCCAATTTGTTTCGCACGCTTGGTAAACGCGATCATGGTCTCGGTCTCACCAGAACCGGTGATCACGATAAACAGGTCGCCGTTCTGAATACTCGGCGTGACAATTTCGCCAACAATATAGACGTTATATCCGGCGTGCATCAATCTCATGGAGAAGAATCTTGCAACCAAGCCGGAGCGCCCAGCACCCGTAACAAAAATGCGGGATGCCTTATCAAGCATCTGCGTTAATTTTTCATCATAGGTGCTATCTGTGGCAGTCAGAACGCTGGAAATTTTTTCTAGCAGAAGTTGCTGATGCATATGTGGGAACCTCTATAATCCGGATAATCACATCCCCGCAAGCCTCCCCGCTAGCGCGAGGAGCCAGTAAAACAATCGGAAACTAAAAAACCATCACACTC
>JADGRN010000069.1 GCA_017880825.1 Methylophilaceae bacterium
GAATACAGCGCGTCTTTCATCTCGCTGACCAAATCGGAAAGCGCGCGCATCAGCAACACTGAGGTCTTGACCTGGCGGCTAAGTAGCTTGCACAGATGTTCCGCTACTGGTTTAAGACTGTCCTTGTCATCATAACGACCCTCGGTTGGCCCTTCCTTGGGACGCCCTAGGTGCGACATCAACATAACTTTTGCGCCTGCATCCATGGCATATTTGATTGTCGGCAACGCGGCCCGGATGCGCGTATCGTCGGCCACGCTACCATCCTCATTCTGCGGCACATTGAGGTCTTGACGGATCAGGACACGTTTACCCTTGAGATCCAGATCGGTCATTTTGATAACGGACATGATTTTCCTTTGAGCTATTCAGTCACAAGATCAGCGCGCGATGTGGCGCACCAAGCGCATGAGGTTGCAGGTGTAGCCATACTCGTTGTCATACCAGGCCACCACCTTGACGAAGGTCGGGTCCAGCGCGATGCCGGCGTCGGCATCGAATACCGACGGGCAGGTCTCGCCGCGGAAGTCGGTGGAGACCACCTTGTCATCGGTGAAACCCAGCACACCTTTCAACGGACCGCTCTCGGAAGCGGCCTTCATCGCCGCTGTGATTTCTTCATAAGTCGCCGGCTTGTTCAGTTCGCAAGTCAGGTCGACTACCGAGACATCGGAAGTCGGCACACGGAACGCCATGCCGGTCAGCTTTTTGTTGAGTTCGGGGATCACCTTACCCACCGCCTTGGCGGCACCCGTGGAAGATGGGATGATGTTCTCCAGGATGCCACGACCGCCTCGCCAATCCTTGTTGGATGGGCCATCCACGGTCTTTTGTGAAGCCGTGGCGGCGTGCACCGTGGTCATCAGGCCGCGCTTGATACCGAAAGTGTCATGCAACACCTTGGCTACCGGCGCCAGCGCATTGGTGGTACAGGAAGCGGCGGAAACGATGGCCTCACCCTTATAGGCGGTGTGGTTCACGCCATACACGAACATCGGCGTATCGTCCTTGGATGGTGCCGACTGCACCACTTTCTTGGTGCCCGCGGCGATGTGCTTATGGCAGCTCTCAACGGTCAGGAACAGCCCTGTGCATTCGATCACGATGTCGGCGCCGACTTCGTTCCACTTCAGGTTGGCCGGATCCTTTTCCGCGGTCAGGCGGATGGTCTTGCCGTTGACCACCAGATGGTTGCCGCTGACCGAGACATCGCCCTTGAAACGGCCATGCACCGAGTCATACTTCAGCATGTAGGCCAGATAATCCGGCTCCAAGAGGTCGTTGATCGCCACCACCTCGATATCAGTAAAATCCTTGATTGCTGCGCGCAACACCATGCGGCCGATACGGCCGAACCCATTGATACCAACCTTGATCGCCATTGCTATGTCCCTTCCTCAACCCCACAAAAAATAAGGCACCTGCAAGAGGCGCCTTATCCGCTTCGTTTTACATCAGATCACTCACCGCACAGATTTGACGGTGTTCACCACATTTTCCACCGTAAAGCCGAAGTGCTTCATCAACACGCCGCCAGGAGCGGATTCGCCGAACGTATCGATACCGACTGCTGCGCCGTCGAGACCGATGTATTTACGCCAGAAATCGGTCACGCCGGCTTCGATGGAAACGCGCTTCACACCCGGCGTCAGTACGCTGTCGCGGTATGCCTTGTCTTGACGGTCATAGACGTTGGTCGATGGCATGGAAACTACGCGCGTTTTGGTACCAGCGGCATTCAGTTCAGCCGCGGCCTTGATCGCCAGATCGATCTCGGAGCCGGTTGCGATCAGAATCACGTCGGCCTTGCCTGCTACATCAGACAGCACATAACCGCCCTTGCGGATGGCGGCGATCTGCGCGTCGTCGCGCTTGGTGAACGAAGTATTCTGGCGGCTCAGCACCAGGCTGGTTGGGTTCTTGGCGCTTTCAACGGCAACCACCCAGGCCACAGCAGTTTCGGTAGAGTCGGCCGGACGCCATACGTCCATATTCGGAATGTAGCGCAGCCCGGAGGTGGTTTCGACCGGTTGATGGGTAGGACCGTCTTCGCCCTGGCCGATCGAATCGTGGCTCAGCACATAGATCACGCGCTGTTTCATCAGCGCCGCCATGCGCATGCCGTTACGCATGTAGTCGGAGAACTGATGGAAAGTGCCACCGAACGGCAGGATGCCACCATGCAGCGCCATACCGTTCATGATTGTGGCCATACCGAATTCACGCACACCGTAGGAGATGTAGTTGCCTGGTTCCTTGCCGCTCACGTGCTTGAAGCCCGGATAACTGGTGAGGTTGGAACCGGTCAGGTCGGCAGAACCGCCGACGAATTCTGGCAATATTGGCGCCAGTGCTGCAATCGCGTTTTGTGATGCCTTGCGCGTAGCGATGACTTCGCCCTTCTCGTTGGTCGCTTTGATTATGGCATCGGTGGCCGCCTTCCAGTTGGCTGGCAGTTCACCCGCCATGCGGCGCTTGAATTCAGCAGCTTCTGCCGGATAAGCGGCAGCGTAGGCTGCGAACTTGGCATTCCAGTCGCTTTCGAGCTTGGCGCCCTTGGCTTTGCCATCCCAACCAGCGTAAATATCAGCAGGAATTTCAAACGGTGGATATTTCCAGCCGATGGCTTCGCGCGTGGCGGCCACTTCGGCTTCACCCAGTGCAGAGCCGTGGCAATCATGGCTGCCGGACTTGTTGGGCGAACCCTTGCCGATGATGGTCTTGCAGCAGATCAGGCTTGGCTTGTCGGTGACTTTCTTGGCGGCTTCGACAGCAGCATTCACGGCGTCAGAATTGTGACCATCAACATTGGCAATCACGTGCCAGCCGTAGGCCTCAAAGCGCTTGGCAGTGTCGTCGGTGTACCAGCCTTCGATGTGACCGTCGATGGAGATGCCATTGTCATCCCAGAACGCGATCAGCTTGCTCAGGCCCCAAGTTCCGGCCAGTGCACAGGATTCGTGGGAAACGCCTTCCATCATGCAGCCGTCGCCGAGGAAGCAGTAGGTGTAGTGGTTGACGATGTCATGGCCGGGCTTGTTGAACTGGGTGGCCATGAGTTTTTCCGCCATGGCAAAACCAACGGCGTTGCTGATACCCTGACCAAGCGGGCCGGTGGTGGTTTCTATGCCCGGTGCATAGCCATACTCAGGGTGGCCGGGGCACTTGGAATGCAATTGACGAAAGGTCCTGATTTCATCCATGGGCAAATCGTAGCCGGTCAGATGCAGCAAGGAGTAAAGCAACATGGAACCGTGGCCGTTGGAAAGAATGAAGCGGTCGCGGTCAGCCCATTTGGGGTTCGTCGGATTATGGCGCAGATGGTGGTTCCACAATACTTCTGCAATTTCTGCCATGCCCATAGGCGCACCCGGGTGACCGGAATTGGCTTTTTGAACTGCATCCATCGCCAGTGCGCGGATGGCGTTTGCTAAGTCTTTACGAGTTGCCATGTTCAATCTCCCTATCATTTCAAAGCGTCGTTAAAGCGAAAAAGGCGCCGTACCCACCTATTTAGGACGAGGCGAGCCGAGGCCTGAACTCAAAATTTTCCAAAGATTTTTTCAGGAATCTCCCTTAATTACAGAATCTTATTGCTTTTATATTGCGTATTTTATTAAGGGAAAGTTAATCAATTATTGCTCAGTTACCGATTTTGGACAATACCACACTCCGCGCAAAATCAGCCGCATCGCGCCAACCACGCACTCCACTCGGTAAATAAATCAGTTTCCCGCGCAGCAATTACCGATTTTTGCCAGTGATCGCCCGCCCAAAAATCCTCGCTGGTCAGCGTGCGCATATGCCCACCGGCTTCCTGCAAGATTAAACAGGCCGCAGCGTAATCCCACAGTTTCTGGCTGCCATGCAGATAGAGGTCAAAGCGTCCGGCGGCCAGATAACACCAATCCAGCACCGAAGAACCATAATTGCGCTGTGAATGAAATGGCGGATTGACTGCCAGCGTGAGTGCCAAATTTTTAGGCAGACGTTTGAAATCAATTTCGGCAATGGCTTGTTTCAACCCTATAACACCATTCAGCAAAGGCAGCTTGGCCTTGTTAACGCTATCGCTATCCAGATACGCGCCCTTACCTGCCTCAGCGTAAAACATTTCATGCGTGGCCGGCGCATACGCCACTGCCAACAGCGGACGGCCATGCTGCATATAGGCTACCGAGATGGCGAAGTGTGGCAAGCCATTGACAAAATTGGAGGTACCATCAATCGGGTCTACGCACCACAGGCCGTTGGCGCCGGCATCCCAGCTTTTGTGCTGCTGTTCAGCAGTCATTTCCTCGCCCACCAGCGGGCAATCGATAATCGCTTTAAGACCAAGCTCCAGCGCCGCCTGTGCCGCCAGATCGGCCTCGGTTAGTACGCTGCCGTCGTCCTTGTGTTGCCGAGCCACTTTTAAAAAGTACGGCATCACCACGTTGTCGCCGACATCGCGGACCAGATTGAGAACCTGCTGCAGCCTGCTATTCATGCATCTCTGCCAAATTTACGCCTCAGACTTCCATTTGATTGAACAGCCTATGCTAGACACCTGCTGGCGCGGACCCTGCCCAGTCTCGGCTATCAGTTTCATGGCGTTAAACAATTCACGCGGATTGTCCGCCGGCGGTTCATTACGTCCTGCAGCATCAAAACGTCCGCGGTATTGCAGTTCCATATTGGCGTTAAAGCCAAAAAAATCCGGCGTACAAACTGCATCGTAAGCTCTCGCCACTTCTTGCGTTTCATCCAGCACATAGGGGAAAGAAAAATTAAACTCGGCAGAGACCTCTTTCATGCGCTCAAAACAGTCATCCGGATAATTGATGACGTCATTGGACTGAATGGCGATGGTATTGATGCCCAGCGCCTTAAGCTCGCGTACATCATGCGTCAGCCTGGTTCTGATGGCCTTTACGTAAGGACAATGGTTGCAAATAAACATGACCAATGTAGCTTTAGACCCTCTAATATCAGCTAAAGTCCATGTTTTACCATCGACACCGGGCAGCTTGAAACCCGGCGCTTTCCAGCCAAAATCGCATACGGGCGGATTGAGACTTGCCATGTTGATTACTCCTTCAATTAAAATCAGTTGTCATTTTAACATCTAGAACCTTATGTCCACGCCACGCTTCTACTATCAGGCAAAACTTGCACCGGGTGCTATCGTCACCCTGCCTGAGAATGCTGCCATTCATGCCAGTCGAGCACTACGTTTGCAAGTCGGCGATGCCGCGATTCTGTTCAACGGCGATGGCAATGACTACGGCTGTGAACTGCTATCCATCAAGAAAAATACGGTCATCGCCAAGGTCAAAACGCTTAGCCGGGTAGACAACGAATCGCCACTGAAGGTTACGCTAGCGCAGGCCATCTCCAGCGGCGACCGCATGGATTTTACCATCCAAAAAGCGGTCGAAATGGGCGTCAGCGTTATCCAGCCCATCGCCAGCCAGCGCAGCGTGGTCAAGCTATCCGGTGAACGTGCCGACAAGCGCCGCGAGCACTGGCAAAATGTTGTCATCTCAACCTGCGAGCAATCGGGGCGTGCTTTGGTGCCAGAGGTTAATGCGCCGCTTACCTTAGCTAATTGGCTGGGCACTGCACCCGCATTCTCCGCGCGCATCATGCTCTCACCCACCGCCGCATTAACGCTCCAGGAACTACCTATTCCCCAAGGCGAAATCTGCCTGCTGATAGGCGCAGAAGGGGGCCTGACGCCGGAGGAAATAGATTTGTCTACCAGACAGAACTTCATTCCAGTGCGGCTTGGCAAGCGTATCCTGCGCACCGAAACCGCTGCGCTGGCGGCGCTGGCGGCGATACAAACCTTATGGGGCGATTTCAATATCTAGCCCAAATATCTGGGTCAAAGCCAACTCATATATTGCGACATACATAAATTTATGTATAATAATGCGTATTATGCATATTATTGGATGGCTCTGGAGCACCCATGTCACTAGGTTTGGCTATACGCAAGCGGCGCAAGGCGCTTAATCTCACCCTGCAGGATCTCGCTAACCGGGTTAACACCGATGGCGGCAATCTGTCGCGCATCGAACGTGGAATGCAGGGCATCTCAGAAGCCATGCTACGCAGGCTATGCGCTGAACTGGATTGCACACCTGCATTCCTCTACACCCAGACAGAAATCTCTGTAGGTGCATCTCCACAATCTGCAAGCAACGCAAGCCTGTTGCAACCACAGGAATTCGTACGCTGGTTTCGCTCTGCCACACCCTATATTCACGCCTTCGGCGGACGCACCTTCGTCATCGCCTTTGGCGGGGAAGTAGTCGATGACGGTCAGTTCGTCGCACTGTCGCACGACCTCAACCTGCTCGCCAGCCTGGAAGTCCGGCTGGTATTGGTACATGGCTCACGCCCACAGATCGAATCCAGATTAAAGCGCGCCAAGCTTGAAACCAGGCTGGTGAATGGGTTGCGTGTGACGGACGACGAGGCGATGGAATCGGTAAAAGAAGCCAACGGAGCGGTGCGGGTGGAGATCGAGGCTTTGCTTTCCATGGGCCTGGTCAACTCGCCGATGGCGGGTTCGGATATTCGCGTTGCCAGCGGCAACTTCGTTACGGCGAAGCCCATGGGTGTGCGCGACGGTGTGGATTTGCAGCACACCGGCGAAGTGCGCAAGGTAGACGCCATCGGCATACAAAAACGCCTGGATGATGGCGAGCTGGTATTGCTCTCGCCGCTTGGCTACTCGCATACAGGCGAGGCTTTTAACCTGACTCTGGAAGATGTGGCGGTGAGTGCGGCGATTGCGCTGGATGCAGACAAGCTCATTTTTTTGATGGATTCCTCCGGCGTTCACAACGTGCGGGGTGAGTTGTTACGCGAGATGACTGTAGATAAAGCCAAAAATTTATTGCGTAATGTGCAAATTAGCACTTCCCAGAATAACGCGCTGCTCAATATCAGCGAAGATGAGCTGTATTATCTGCCTGCGGCGATACGTGCCTGCGAGCAAGGCGTGGCGCGCACCCATCTCATCAGCCGCCACACCGATGGCGCCATCATACAGGAACTGTTTACGCACGACGGTATCGGCACCATGGTGACGGAAATTGGCCTGGAATCCATACGCCAGGCCGAGATTGGCGACGTCGGCGGCATCTTGCAGCTGATTGAGCCGATGGAAGCAGAAGGCATTTTGGTGCGCCGTGACCGCGAACGGCTGGAAATGGAAATTGACAGGTTTTATGTGATGGAGCACGACGGCCGCATCATTGGCTGTGCGGCGCTTTACCCGTTTCCTGAAGAACAAACTGCGGAAATTGCCTGCGTGGCGATTCATGCAGCTTATCGCGGGGGCGGCCGGGGCGACCGGCTGTTTCACTATTGCGAGGAACAAGCCAGGGAATTGGGGCTTAAATCGCTATTCGCGC
>JADGRN010000005.1 GCA_017880825.1 Methylophilaceae bacterium
CCGGCGTGGTTACTGAGAAATCCCTGCGGCGTCATTTCATCACTATGCACAGAGCCGCGTTGCGCCACGCTGGCAAAACCGTCGCCGACTTCCACACCCTTCACTGCATTGATGCCCATCATGGCGTAAGCAATCTCGGCATCCAGGCGATCATATACCGGCTCGCCCCAACCCACGGGCACACCTTGCGCGACCACGGAAATGCGCGCACCAACCGAATCACGCTCGGCACGGATGCGATCCAGATAAGCCTCAAGCGCAGGCACAATACTGCGGTTCGGTGCAAAAAACGGATTCTCGTTCACCGCATCCCAACTTTCAAAAGGAATGCTGATCTCACCCATCTGGCTCATGTAGCCACGAATGGTCACGCCATAGCGCTGTTTCAGCCACTTTTTGGCAATCGCACCAGCGGCCACACGCACCGCCGTCTCGCGCGCGCTGGAACGCCCGCCGCCACGATGATCGCGGATGCCGTATTTGTGCCAGTAAGTGTAGTCAGCGTGACCTGGCCGGAAAGTCTCGGCGATGTTGCCGTAATCCTGGCTGCGTTGGTCCTGGTTGCGAATCAATAGCGCTATCGGCGTGCCAGTGGTTTTGCCTTCAAATATCCCGGAGAGAATTTCCACCGTGTCCGGCTCCTTGCGCTGCGTCACATGACGCGAAGTACCAGGCTTACGACGGTCCAGTTCGACCTGAATATCTTCTGCACACAACTCCAGACCCGGCGGGCAACCGTCGACAACACCGCCAATGGCAGGGCCGTGCGATTCGCCAAACGAGGTGAGTGTGAACAGAGTGCCTAAAGTGTTGCCGGACATGGAAGTATCTCGTTATTGTCTGAATTTACTGCTTCGAAGTTTAACATATCCGGCTAAAACAGCGCTTCAGCCTGCCAAGCCAGTTATCCAGCGCTCATAGATTGGCTTAGCCACTGCATTCAATGCAGCTACTCGAGACTCCAGATCGCGCAAAATTTCCGGGGTCTGTTGCACCCCGGGACTCGCTACAGCCTGGATCAGCTCTTCGGCACCCGCCTCGCACCAGGCTTTGACCATATGCGTAGTCATCTCGACATGGCACTGAAATGCCAGATGCTTGCCCATGGAATAGGCTTGATTCCGGCAATAGCCGCCGGCGAGTATATGGGTAGCGCCAGCCGGCAATGTAAAGGTCTCGCCATGCCAGTGAAAACTCTGAAATTTTTGCAGATCGCCAAACCAGCGTTGTGCTTCAGCATTGTTATCCACCAGCACCTCACCCCAACCAATTTCCTTAACTGGGTTTCTGCTCACCACCCGACCCAGGGCCTTGGTCATCAACTGTGCGCCCAGACAATGTCCCAGCACCGGGATGTCCGCCTTTACCGCCTCGCGTATCAGCCCCAGCAAAGGCGGAATCCACGGCAGATCGTCATTTACACTCATCGGCCCGCCCATCAGCACGACTCCGCTGAAATCAAGGACGGACTTCGGCAACGCTTCGCCTTCGTCTATTTTAACCAAGCGCCATGGAATATCTTTTTCATTTAGGAGCTGACCTAAATAGCCCGGCCCTTCGGTACCAGCGTGACGGAAAATAACAATTGATTTCATGGATAAACCATCATAAAAGTTAGAGCTTTTTCCAGGCGCCCGGCGCCAGACCATCCAGCGTGTGGCTACCGAAAGCGTAGCGAATCAAGCGCAAAGTAGGAAAACCAATTTTAGCGGTCATCCGCCGCACCTGGCGATTTTTTCCTTCACTGATAATAATCTCCAGCCAGGTTGTGGGGATGGCTTTGCGTTCTCGTATCGGCGGATTTCTGGGCCACAGATTAGCGGGCTCAGCAATGCAACGAACTTGTGCAGGCTGAGTGACGAAATCGCCCAGATCAACGCCCGTACGTAGTGGCTCCAAATCAGTTTCCAATGGGTTGCCCTCGACTTGCGCCCAATAGATTTTCAATTCTTTGTGTTTTGGATGACTGACACGATGTTGCAGGCTGCCGTCATCGGTTAGAATAAGCAGCCCTTCGCTATCGGTATCAAGCCGACCTGCGGCATACACTCCCGGAATCGGAATATAGTCCTTCAGGGTCGGATGCGCCTCATGTCCGCTGAATTGGCACACTACACCATAGGGTTTGTTGAACAGCACTAGCATTTTATTTTTGGCACTTCACTATACAGGATCGTAATGATGGCAATAAAAACCGCGATGAAAATCAAAGTCCCGGCAGATGGACAGAAAATTACGGTCAACGCAGATAACTCCATGAATGTACCTGACCATCCGATTATCCCATTTATCGAGGGTGATGGCATTGGCGTAGATATTACGCCGCCTATGATCAAGGTAGTGAACGCTGCGATCACTAAAGCTTACGGCGGCAAACGTGCAATTGCCTGGATGGAAGTCTACGCCGGTGAAAAATCCACCAAGGTGTATGGCGATAATATATGGCTCCCGGATGAAACCTTGAAAGCCATCAGGGAATATATCATCTCCATCAAAGGCCCTCTGACCACCCCGGTCGGCGGCGGCATGCGCTCGCTAAACGTCACACTGCGCCAGGAGCTGGATTTATACGTCTGTCTGCGCCCGATCCGATACTTTACCGGCGTGCCCAGCCCGCTCAAGCACCCGGAAAAAACCGATATGGTGATTTTCCGCGAAAACACCGAGGATATTTATGCCGGGATTGAATGGGCGGCCGGTTCAGAAGAAGTGAAAAAAGTTATCACTTTCCTCAGTGACATGGGAATGCGCAAGAAAATCCGCTTCCCGGAATCCTCCGCCATCGGCATCAAGCCGGTTTCGGTGGACGGCAGCAAGCGCCTGGTGCGCAAGGCGATTCAGTATGCGATTGATAATAACCGTAAATCCGTCACCATCGCGCACAAAGGCAACATCATGAAGTTCACCGAAGGCGGCTTCAAGAACTGGGGCTACGAAGTTGCCAAGGAAGAATTCGGCGCGGTCGAGATTGACGACGGACCATGGTGCAAGTTGCCGAATGGCATGCTGATTAAAGACTGCATTGCCGATGCGTTTCTGCAGGAAATCCTGTTGCATCCACAGGATTACGATGTAGTAGCCACACTTAATCTCAATGGTGATTACATGTCCGATGCGCTGGCCGCGCAGGTTGGCGGCATCGGTATTGCGCCGGGCGCCAATTTATCGGATACGGTGGCCATGTTCGAAGCCACGCACGGCACAGCGCCCAAGATTGCAGGCAAGGATATTGCCAATCCCAGCTCGCTGATACTTTCTGCGGAAATGATGTTGCGCCACATGGGCTGGGTAGAAGCCGCCGACCTGGTGATCAACGGTGTGGCTAAAGCCATTGCGGCAAAACGCGTGACGCATGATTTCTCGTCACAAATGCAAGGCGCAACGCAGTTAAGCAGCTCGCAGTTCGCTGAGGAAATTGTCAGCCTGATGTAAGGCTGAGACAAGCGATCAGCAAAACAAAACGGCCAGCTGATTTTTTATCTAGCTGGCCGTTTCAATGAAGACTGTATCGCTTAATACTTAGAAGGCTTAAGCCTTCTGAATATTTGAAGCTTGCTTACCTTTAGGGCCTTCGGTGACATCAAACGTCACGCGTTGACCTTCTTTAAGACTCTTGTAGCCAGCCTCTACAATTGCGGAAAAGTGCGCGAACAGATCGTCGCCACCATCATCCGGGGTAATGAAACCGAAGCCTTTAGAATCATTGAACCACTTTACGGTACCAGTTGCCATTTCATACTTCCTTACATAAACCAGGGGAGGCGCCCCAAAAAGTTTGTATTTCAAACACTTAAGTCGGTAGTGCCGGCTGCATTAGAGCTCGAATCCAAACGCCTGCTTGCGTTTTACTTGGGTTATTCCAAGAAGTCAAGATTTTTTTAGGGTTAATTTTGCTCACTTAAACAGATTTTGCAAAATGGTCCTAGCTTCATCAGTATCTTTACAAAAAAAACATGAACGTGCATCATTCAGACACTTAACTCTGTAGCCTATCCTGTGAACCACTCAGCCCGATTTAAAATTTGATATGGTAGCTGCAACACTCCCGAGTAAATTAGGTGGACTAGCTCGCATGCTGGTTCAAGAAAAACTACTCACGGAAGACGAAGCGGCGGCCATCCAGGCGCTTGCCAATAGTCAGCGCCTGCCTTTTGTATCGCAGCTGGTGCAAAGCAAAAAACTCTCCGCCATGAAAGTCGCTGAAACAGCAGCAAGCGCTTTCGGTTTCCCATTGTTTGACCTGAATGGCCTTAATTCAGATTATCTCTCCAGTAAAACCATAGACGCCAAGGTAATGCAGGCCAATCGTGTGATGGCACTGCAAAGTCGTGGCAATACGCTGTTTGTGGCGCTGTCTGACCCGACCAATCTGCACGCGCTGGACGATGTGCAGTTTCAGGTAGGCATGGCACTTTCACCAATAGTGGTGGAAGACGACAAACTAGGTAAATGGATAGACAAAATTGTCGAAGCTTCGGATACCAGTCTGAAATCGCTTTCAGTCGATGACGATTTTAGCCTTGATATTCAAGGTTATGACCAAGCGCAAGAACCTGACGTACAAACCCAGGAAATTGATGACGCACCGGTCGTCAAATATATCCATAAAATCCTGATGGATGCCATCAATATGGGGGCGTCTGACTTGCACTTTGAACCATACGAAAAATTTTATCGCATCCGTTACCGGGTAGACGGCATTTTGCGCGAAATTGCGCAGCCGCCGTTGGCCATCAAGGACAAGATGGCTTCCCGCATCAAAGTTATTTCTAATCTCGATATTTCCGAGAAGCGCATACCGCAGGATGGGCGCATGAAGCTGGTGTTGTCCAAAACACGCACCATTGATTTCCGCGTCAGCACGCTACCATTGATCCATGGCGAAAAGATTGTGATGCGAATTCTCGACCCGACCAGTGCCACATTGGGGATTGAGGCACTGGGCTACGAGCCGGAACAAAAAGAAGCATTGCTTAGTGCCGTCAGTCGCCCTTACGGACTGGTGCTGGTGACCGGCCCCACCGGTTCCGGCAAAACGATGTCGTTGTATACCTGCCTCAATATCCTAAACAAACCAAGCGTCAATATCTCTACTGCGGAAGACCCGGCGGAAATTCCTTTAGCCGGTATCAATCAGGTCAACGTCAACGATAAACAGGGGCTAACTTTTGCCGTAGCATTAAGGTCCTTTCTGCGCCAGGATCCGGACATCATCATGATCGGCGAAATTCGCGATCTGGAAACAGCAGACATGGCAATCAAAGCTGCTTCGACCGGCCACATGGTACTCTCCACCCTGCATACCAACGACGCGCCATCAACTCTGACACGCTTGCTTAACATGGGCGTAGCGCCCTTCAATATTGCATCGGCTGTATCGCTAATCACCGCCCAGCGCTTGGCCCGACGTCTGTGCAAAAACTGCAAACAACCGATTGATATCCCGAAAGAAGCTATGTTAAGCGTTGGCTTTACCAAGGCTGATCTGGATGCTAGTTGGCAACTTTATGGCCCCAAAGAAGGGGGTTGCGAACTATGCAATGACGGATACAAAGGCCGTGTTGGTATCTACCAAGTCATGCCTGTCACTGAGGCAATCAGCCGTATCATCATGAAAAATGGCACTTCGCACGACATTGCAGATCAGGCAAAACGTGAAGGGGTGAAAGATCTGCGCCAATCTGGTCTGCTCAAAGTAAAACAAGGGCTGACATCCATCGAAGAAGTAGAAGCCTGCACCAATGAATAATAGCAGCGAATAACAGGGGAAACACATGGCCGCCAAAGACACCAAACAGACTGTCTACTCATGGGAAGGTACGGACAAAAAAGGTAAACGCATCAAGGGCGAAATGACGGCCAGTGGCCTAGCTTTTGTCAACGCCACGCTGCGTCGGCAGGGCATCAATGTCACCAAAGTCAAGAAGCAAAGCGCTTTCAAAAGCGGTGGAAAAGTTACCGACAAAGATGTGACCCTATTTACCCGCCAACTTGCGACCATGATGAAAGCTGGCGTGCCTTTACTACAAGCCTTTGATATTGTGGGAAAAGGCCATAACAACCCAGCCGTAGGCAAATTACTGGGTGATATCAAAGCCGATGTCGAAACCGGCAGTAGCTTGAGCCAGGCATTCCGTAAATACCCGCTACATTTTGATGCCCTATTTTGCAATTTGGTAGGAGCTGGTGAGCAGGCCGGTATTCTGGATTCTCTGCTAGACCGACTGGCGACCTACAAAGAAAAAATTCTTGCCATAAAAAGCAAGATCAAATCTGCCTTGTTCTACCCTATCTCAATTATTGTTGTAGCTTTCGTCATCACCGCAGTGATTATGATTTTTGTAATTCCCGCATTCAAGGAGCTATTCACCAATTTCGGTGCCGACTTGCCCGCTCCTACTCTGATCGTAGTGGCCATTTCTGATTTCTTCGTTGCTTATTGGTGGGCTATATTCAGCTCAATTGGCGGTGGTTTGTGGTTCTTCTTCTACACCTGGAAACGCTCCGTGAAAATGCAGGCAGCCATGGATAGACTACTATTGAAATTGCCGTTATTTGGCGAATTAATCAGAAAAGCTACCATTGCCCGCTTCGCCCGTACTTTGGCCACCATGTTTGCCGCAGGTGTACCTCTAGTCGAGGCCCTGGATTCGGTAGCAGGGGCTTCTGGTAATCACGTTTATTATGAAGCCACCAAAAAGGTTCAAAGCGAGATCAGCACTGGCACCAGTCTCACCGTGGCGATGCAGAATTCAGAAGTTTTCCCTAATATGGTGTTGCAGATGGTAGCCATTGGTGAAGAATCCGGCTCACTTGACTCCATGCTATCCAAAGTTGCAGACTTTTATGAGGCAGAGGTAGACGATGCAGTAGAGGCCCTCTCCAGCCTGATGGAACCGATTATCATGGTGGTATTAGGGACTCTGATTGGTGGCTTGGTCATCGCCATGTACCTACCCATTTTCAAAATGGGGCAAGTGGTTTAAGGCTGTTTTTAAGTTTACTTTTTGGCTGCAAGCGCTTCACTCAATGCCTTCTCAATATCTTTGGCCGGATAGGCGCCCAGCATACGTTTACCATTGGCGAAAAGCAGCGTCGGCGTGCTGGTAATCCCCAGTTTTCTGCCCAGTTCCGCCACTTTTTCTATTGGTGTATCGCAAGTACCTGAAACTTTGACCAATTGCGCGTTGAGTATCCAGTCTTCCCAAGCCTTGGCACGGTCGGGCGCGCACCAGATGGCTCTGGACTTATTGGCTGAATCCGGATGCAACTGCTCTAGCGGATATAGAAAGGTATACACCGTGACATCGCTAATCCCTATCAGCTCTTTCTGCTCCAACCGTTTGCAATAAGGACAATCCGGGTCTGAAAAAACTACCAGTTTTTTGCTGCCATTGCCTTTGACCACCTTGATTGCCTGATCCAGCGGCAAGGTTGAGAAATCAACCTTGGTTAATTCATTCAGACGTTCGCCGGTAATATCGCGCTTGCTTTTGGGATCCACCAAACGACCTTCTACAATCAGAAAACTGAATTTTTCATCGGTGTAAACAATCTGACCATCCAGAAAAACCTCGTATAGGCCGCTATAAGGGGTTTTAACCACGCTTTCAATCTTGACCTTGGGGTAGGCGGCCTCTATGGCTTTACGCAGACCGGATTCATCGGCATAAGCACTACCGGTGAGCAGGGTTGCCAGCAACAGACCCAGAAGTTTTTTTGACATAACTAATCCTTATAAATTTAAGCGTGCAGGCCAGTGTTTAAATCATTGCCTGTGCCATCAAACGTTTCTTCAGCGCCGACTGGCTATCAGTCAAGCGCAAACCCCAATTGCGCAATTTTTTTAGCAGCGGCTGTGGACTGGCAAACAGTTTTTGTAAACCATCCGTGACCTGCTGCATCGCCATCATATCTGCCTTGCGACTGCGCTCATAGCGACGCAGCAACATGGCATCACCGATATCCTGATATGCGCTGCGCTGCGCCAGAATTTTTGCCAATGTCGCGACATCACGAAAACCCAGATTAACCCCTTGCCCTGCGAGCGGATGTATCACATGTGCAGCATCACCGATTAAAGCCAATCGCGGCTTGACCACTGCATCAACACTTTGCAGGCTCAATGGAAATGCGGCAGCTGATGTGATCAGACGCAGCTCGCCCAACATATGCTGGCCAGCTTCAGCCACACAGTCCGACAGCCCTTGTGGCGATAGATTCAACAACTCTTGTGCATGTACTTGGCTGGTCGACCATACCATAGAGACACGATTCCCCATTAGCGGTAACCAAGCCAGCACTCCGTCCTCACGAAACCATTGCCGGGCAACATGCTGATGCGGTCTTGTGGTCTCAAAATTTGCGACTACGCCCATCTGCCCATAATCATGCCCTTGTAGCGCAATATCCGCCTGCCTGCGCACCCATGAATTGGCGCCGTCTGCGGCAATAACAAGCTTGGCACTGATGGATTGTCGGTTATTCAGTTGGATTAAAGCCAGATCCTGTTGCCAATCAACAGACTTGCATTGCATACCAGTCTGTACTGCGACCGAGGATTGGTTCAAGGCTGTCCATAGCCCATGTTGTAACAAACGGTTCTCTGCAATATAGCCAAGGCAGGCAGCGTTAACATCATAAGCCTTGAATTCAAGCTTGGATGATTCGTCATCACCGCAGATCAGCATCTTGGCAATGGGTGTGATGCGTGATTGGTCCAGTGCTGGCCATGCTCCAAGACTTTCCAGCCATGCGGCGTTGCCCGGACTGATAGCATAAATCCGACTGTCCCAGCTATTGTCTTCAGGTATTTCCGGCACCTGAGAAGATTCAATCAAAGCCAGCTTGAGACCTTGCTGTGCCAGCGCCAAAGCACAGGAGATCCCTACAAGGCCACCGCCAATGACGACCGCATCGAATAGCGTCGCTTTACTCATCTATCCACGCGCACCAAAACTCATTTTACCTACCAGTAAACGCTTTGCTGGCGGCAGCAAATCCAGCAAGCCCAATCCTGCGGCACGCAAAGCGGAAAGCCCTCCGATATCATTGGAAAACAAACGCACCAGGAAATCCGTAAACAAAATACCACCTTTGGTATCCGCCTGCCGGCCCTGCTGATAGCTTTTAAGCATTGCATCGCTACCAATTTTTTCCGGCGCCGTACTGCCAACTATGTCGGCCAGCTCCCAGGCATCACGCAATCCTATGTTGAACCCCTGCCCCGCCACCGGATGCATAGTCTGTGCTGCATTACCGATAACAACCAGCCGTGGCGAGGTGACCGGGGATAGATAACTGAGCTTGAGCGGAAAAGTCATACGCTTGCCAACGCTGAGGAAGCGCCCCAGGCGATCACCAAAATGACCATGCAGGCGTTGCAGAAACTCAGCCTCATCCAGATCGCAAAGCTGTTGGGCGATTTCAGGTGTCGCCGTCCACACTAAAGAAAATGCCTTGCCATTCGGCAACAAAGCTACCGGGCCAGCCGGAGTGAAGCGCTCATAAGCGATATTGCCGTGTGCCAGCTCGCATTCCACCTTCGTTACCAAAGCAGCATGACCGTAATCCCTGTTATGCCGCTGCAACCCTGGCAAATCCTCCAGACTGCGGCCTCCATCGGCGACCACAGCCAATGAAGCTGACAAGGCTGTTGTTCCGCCCGCATGCTCAAACATGACCTTAGCGCTGTCGCCTGTGCCATCTATCGCTGTCGCCTGTGCGCCGTAAACAACCCGCAAATTACTCATATCAGCCAGCGCACGATTCAATACCGTACTCAAAGCGCCATAGGAAAGCACATAGCCCAGCGCGGGCTGATTATGCTCGGCAGCTTTCAGCAGGCTTCTGCCAAAGCTGCCGCGTTGCGAGATATGGATGGTTTCTATCGGCGTTGCGGTTGCGGCCAGTTCGCTCCACACCCCGAGCCGTTCCAATATCAAACGGCTGCCATAGGATAGCGCCAGGGCACGCTGATCCTGGCTGGAAGCGCCTTGCTCACGCGCTTCCAGCATGGTCACGGCATGGCCTGTATCGCGCAAGGCAAGTGCCAGTGTAGCGCCCACCGGGCCACCGCCTACAATCAGAATGTCGGCGTCCTGCTGCATCAGCATGTCATCACCGCTTCGATTTCGCCGATCATTTTGGGCGCTGCCGCCGTGATGATTTCGCAACCAGTGGCAGTGACTACTGCGTCATCTTCGATACGGATGCCGATATCCCAGAACTGCTTGGGCACGCCATCGGCCGGTCGCACATAACAACCCGGCTCCACCGTCAGTGTCATCCCTGGCTGCAATTGACGCCACCCACCATCGTGTTTGTATTCTCCGACATCATGCACGTCCAGCCCCAGCCAATGGCCTGTGCGATGCATGTAAAAGCGACGATAATCACCGGATTCCAACACCGCTTCCGGCGTACCCTGGCACAAGCCGAAATCAATGAAGCCGCGCACTAACACCTCCAGCGCCGCTTCGTGCGGCTGGTTCCAGTGGCTCCCAGGGCGGACTTTATCAATCGCCGCAGCCTGCGCCGCCAGCACCAGCTCGTATAAATCCTTCTGCGGCCCGCTGAATTTGCCGTTCACCGGGAAAGTGCGCGTGATGTCGGAAGCGTAGCCATCCAGCTCGCAGCCGGCGTCGATCAACAGCAGATCGCCGTCGCGCAGTCTGGCATTGTTAACCACATAATGCAGCACGCAAGCGTTGGCGCCACCAGCGACAATCGAGCTGTAAGCAGGCGCCTGGGAGCCATGGCGACGGAACTCATGCAGCAGCTCGGCCTCAATCTCGTATTCCATCTTGCCGGGGCGAGTAGCGCGCATGGCATTGATGTGTGCACCGGTTGAAATTTTCGCGGCGCGGCGCATGGTGTCCAGTTCTTCCGGAGATTTGAAGAGGCGCATCTCGTCCAGCAATGTACGCACATCGCAAATCTCAGCTGGCGCGCTGATCCCGCTGCGTCCCTGCGCGCGCAAATGATTCAACCACGCGGTAACGCGCGCATCCCAAGCCTGATCCTGTCCCAGTGCATAGTAAAGCTTGGGTTGATTCGCCAGCAGTTTGGATGCCATCTCGTCCAGTTGCGCAATAGAATAGGCCTCATCAAAACCAAAACGCTCTACTGCGCCTGCGGGGCCATGACGGAAGCCATCCCATATTTCTCGCTCCATATCCTTGTCGCGACAGAACAGTATGCTTTTGGGTTGCGCGTCCGCGACCAGTAATAACACGGCTTCCGGCTCCTGAAATCCGGTCAGATAATAGAAGTAACTGTCGAAACGATAGGGAAAATGGCTATCTCGGTTACGTAATGCCTCGTGTGCAGTAGGAATTAGCGCCACGCCGCTGCCCATGCTTTGCATGAGCTGTAGACGTCGCTGGCGGAACACAGATGCTTCAAACATGACGTGCTTTCAATAGTTGCGCTTTCAAATTTACATCAAGCTCTTGCAAGCGTTGCGGCGTACCAACATCCTGCCACTGGCCGTGGAAATGCTCCGCGCTAACTTTTCCATCCATAATCGCCTGCCTTAGCAAAGGGGCCAGTTTGGCCGATGCGCCACGCGTGATTTCCGTAAATAATTCCGGTCGATAAACACCCATTCCGGAAAACGTCAATTTGCGTTCGCCCCCCAGTGTCAGCTTGCCATCATCCAATGCAAAATCGCCATTTGGGTGTTGCAACGGATTATCCACCATCACCAGATATGCCAGCATTGAATCAGATAAAGCTGACTTCAGGCGACTGAAGTCATACTCGATATAAACATCGCCATTGACCACCAAAAACGGGGCGTTTCCCAACAGCGGTAAGGCGTAAGCAATACCCCCAGCGGTCTCCAGCGCTTTGCCTTCGGCTGAGTAGTTGATAGACACACCCCAGCGCTCGCCGTTTCCCAATACAGCTTCTATCTGCTCACCGAGATGAGCATGATTGATGACGATTTCACGAAAGCCTGCATGCGCCAGCCGCTCCAGATGCCAGCTTATGAGCGGCTTGCCGCCCACAGCCAGCAGCGGTTTTGGCCTGTGGTCGGTAAGTGGGCGCATACGCTCTCCGCGTCCGGCCGCCAATATCATGGCTTTCATCAGAAGGTATAACCGACGTGTGGTTGAATATCTTCAAACTGATTGAGCAAGCGCAATAGAGGCCTCAATTCAATATAGCGTGCACAGACACGCCGCAGATAATCCATTACCAACGGCAAGTTCTTGAGATAGCCATCTTTGCCGTCTCGGTGATAAAGCCGTGCGAAAATGCCCAGCACCTTAAGGTGCCGTTGTGCCCCCATCCACTCAAAATCACGGTAGAAATCGGCAA
Source organism: Methylophilaceae bacterium (assembly GCA_017880825.1). GTDB lineage: Bacteria > Pseudomonadota > Gammaproteobacteria > Burkholderiales > Methylophilaceae > JADGRN01. The sequence goes on from JADGRN010000005.1 coordinate 12,328, forward strand.
TATCCTGCGGCACCGGCAAACCGGATGCTTTCGCTTTTTGCCAATAGCGCACCGCCCAATCCAGCACCTGATCTTCTTCCCAGCGAATGTAGGCATCTTTCAACAGCGACACCAGATCGTAGGTAATGGCGCCATACACCGCATCCTGAAAATCCAGTACGCCGGGGTTGTCTTCGCACACCATCAGGTTACGTGAGTGATAATCACGGTGCACGTAGACTTGACTCTGCGTCAGAATATTTCTGTTGAGCAAATCGAAAGTTGTCTGCAACACTTCCTGCTGCTTATCATTGAGCTCAGATTTTAGATGCTGAGCGACATACCATTCGGGGAACAGCTTCATCTCGCGCGTCAGCAAGGCTTCATCATAGGGCGGGAATACATCGGGTTGGCTTGCCAATTGCATCCTGATTAGCGCATCAATGGCATCGCCATATAAATCGTTGGCTGTGCTGTCGTTGAGAGCACCAAGATAAGTCATATCTCCCAAATCGCTTAGCAGCAAAAAACCCTGCTCCAGATTTGTTTCCAGTACTTGCGGTACATGCATGCCAGCGGCTGCGAATATTTTTGCCGCATGAATAAATGGCGCACAGTTTTCTTGCTGGGGTGGTGCGTCCATGACAATCAAGGAGTGCCCTGACAGGGTAATCCGGAAATAACGACGGAAACTGGCGTCGGCCGAAGCTGGCGCTAACGAGAAACTCTGGTCCGGCAGAACCTGATTTAGCCAGTCATCAAGTTGTTGAAGTCTTTGCACTATATAGATACCCACATTGAATTAAATGAAGTTTACACAGCAACCCATTGGTAATAAAGGGAATACATTTGAAAGTCAAGAATGGTGCGGGCTCCAACATCACTTTTGGATTGCTTAAAGGGCGAAATTATGCGATTTTATCACCCATAAAACAAACCTGCTCCCCCACTTTTTGACCCCTCGGAATAGATGCAGAAAACTCGTTCGATCACCGCAGTCATCACACTGCTTCTGCTGGGCTATGGCTTAGCTTGGGGTGCCTTGGCTCGAGCAGCCTCAGCAGAGGCAGACGCTGAACCGGCAGAAGCAATCAATTCCAATGCGGCTCCCGGCGTGACTATCATCGAGGGCGATCGAATGGAAATACACTTTGGCCGCAGTATGCGCTCAATCGGTGACGCTTCCATGCATCAAAATAATCAGGATATCTACGGTGATACCATCAATTACGATGTGCAGAACGGGGAACTACACGTTGTTGGTAATACTCGTATCGAAGGCAATGGTAATACTGTTACCGGGCCTGAACTTCGCCTCAGGCTCAGCGATAGTATAGGCGAAATGCAGACACCTTCCTTTACGCTCAACTCTAATTTCGGCCATGCGTCAAAAAAAGACACCCTCAGGACTAGTAAAGATATAGTAGGAACTGCGTTCAAAAACGATGACGCTGGTGCGACAGCATACGACGACCATGTTTTCGATAAGAATATCGAGGACAGTTCGGAAAACCCTGCAGTTGCCAGCAAGACCAGTAGTTCCCGTGGTGATGCCAAAGTAATGTTTTTTGAAGGACCAGATAAAAAGCGCTTAAAGAGTGCCACCTACACCACCTGCGAGGCAGGCAGGGATGACTGGTATCTCAAGGCTAGCGACTTGGAGCTTGATAACTATAGCAAATCAGCCACCGCATGGAACGCCCGCATCGTATTCGAAGGAATACCCATTCTTTACACGCCCTGGATTAACTTCTCCTTCATTAACCAGCGTAAAAGTGGATTGCTTACACCTACTGTAGGAACAACAAGCAAAAGCGGCTTTGAAATCTCCCTCCCGTATTACTGGAATATCGGACCTGACAGGGATGCGACCTTGACTCCACGCTATCTGAGTAAACGCGGCATGCAATTGCAAGGTGAGTATCGCTATCTGGAGCCCAACTACTCAGGAACAGATAATATCGAATACTTGCCTAATGACTCTATTAGCGGTCGCAATCGTTATTATGCAAACCTGAAACACCAGCAAGTTTTTGGTCATGGCTGGTCGGGTGGATTTAATCTCGAACACGTGTCAGACGACCAATATTTTTCGGACTTGTCCACACACATTATCGTTACCAGTCAAGTGAATCTCCAGCAACTGGGATATATCAATTATGGGGATGAGGTCTGGCAATTCAATGGCTTGGTGCAAAAATTCCAAACGCTGGACGGAGTTTCTTACCCTTACGAACGATTACCGCAGCTCACATTGAACGGCAATAAAGACTGGGGGCCAGTCAATACCGACATCAAGACTCAATGGGTAAAATTTGACCGTAGCAATGTTGCGCCACTAACTGTCACCGAGCCAAATGGTGCAGTACTGACGACTTCTGTAACGGGCGAACGCTTCAATGCCTATCCCAGCGTCAGCCTGCCGTTGGCGCGTCCTTATGGCTATATCACACCCAAGTTTGGCATCAACTACAGCAATTACAAACTTGATAATCCCAGCTTCACCCTAAATGGGGTTACCGACAGCTATGCATCGGACAGTCGTACGCTGCCGATATTTAGTATAGATAGCGGCCTTTACTTCGACCGCAAGATGCGTGTCGTACATAACAATTACACGCAGACCTTGGAACCGAGGATCTATTACGTCAACATACCTAATCGTGACCAATCCAGACTGCCGGTTTTTGATAGCGGTGAATCTGATGTGAATCTGGGTACGTTATTCTCGGAAAACCAGTTTACCGGCAATGACCGCATCAATAATGCGAATCAACTCAGCTTGGCCGTCTCCACACGCCTGATAGACGACAAAACCGGCGTGGAGCGTTTTGCCGCTACGGTGGGGCAAAGATTTTATTTTACCGATCAAAAAGTAGGGTTACCCAGCAGCACATTGCGCACAGGCAACACCTCGGATATTGTCACAGCCATCACTGCACGGCTGCTTAACCACTGGAACCTGGATGCCGGTTGGCAATACAATACCGACACGGCACGTACTACCAAGGCTAATATCGGTACTCGTTACAATCCCGAACCAGGCAAGGTACTCAATCTTTCCTACCGTTTTACCAAAGGCTCACTTGAGCAAATCAATTTATCAGCTCAATGGCCGCTAGGCAGCAACTGGTATGGCCTGGGGCGCTGGAATTACGATCTTCGCACGAAACAGCCTATTGAAGGTCTGGCCGGCCTTGAATACGATGCCGGCTGTTGGCAAGCACGCACAGTCCTGCAACGAGTTTCCACTGCCACCGCCAATGCCAACTATGCAATATTCTTCCAACTGGAGTTGGGTGGCATCGCCTCTATTGGCTCCAACCCACTCAATTTGATCAAGCGTAGCATTCCCGGCTATACCGGTAGCGATTTAATTCCTGACATTTATAAGCAGCCAAATCAATGATATTTCCAATTTCCAAGCCTATTTGCCTGATCCTTACGACTATTTTACTCACCTGCTTTTTTTGCTCCGCCCATGCAGAAACACGTCCGGCCAATGAAGTAACCGAGATTGACCGCATCATTGCTGTTGTCGACCAAACTGTGATTACCGAAAGTGAATTACGCGATCGCATCAAAGTAGTCAGTTCTCAGCTGGAAAAACATGGTACTCAGCTGCCCCCAGAAAAAGTCCTTGAAAAACAGATATTAGAGCGCCTGATTTCGGACCATCTGCAACTACAATTTGCTGCGCAGACTGGCCTGCGGGTTGATGATGCGCAGCTCGACAAAACCATAGAACGCATAGCCGAGCAAAATAAAATGGGGGTTGATGATTTCCGCAAGGTGCTGGAACAGGATGGCGTCAGTTTCCGCAAATTCCGTGAAGATATCCGTAATGAAATCATCATAGCCCGCCTGCGCGAACGCGAAGTGGATAATAAAATTAACGTCACTGAAGCTGAAATTGATAACTTCCTCACAACGCAGTCATCCAGCCCAGATGTGCAGGACGAATTTGAAGTCTCACATATCTTGATTCGAGCGCCGGAAGAAGGCGCTCCGCAAGAATTACAAAAGCTGCGCGAGAAAGCCGAACAGGCTTACAAACAGTTGCAATCCGGTATCGATTTTGCACAGGTATCTGCCAGTTTTTCTGATGCCCCCAACGCGCTGGAAGGTGGCCAATTAGGCTGGAAAACTTCCACCCAATTGCCCGCGTTATTTGTCGAAGCGTTGAAACCCTTACAGGCCGGAGCGCTAACGCCGATACTGCGTAGCTCCAACGGCTTTCACATACTCAAATTGACCAATCGCCGTGGTGGTTCTTCGCCACTGGTGATTGAACAGACACACGCACGCCATATTCTGATCAAGCTCAGTGAAATAGTCTCGGAGAACGACGCAAAACATCGTATGGATGCCCTCAAGGAACGGCTGGATAACGGCGGTGATTTTGCCGAAATTGCCAGACTAAATTCAGAGGATGGGTCGGCCGCCAGCGGCGGTGATTTGGGGTGGGTAAATCCAGGCGATACGGTACCGCAATTCGAACAGGCCATGAATCTGCTCAAACCTGGCGAGATCAGCGAGCCGGTGCGCAGTCCCTTCGGCTGGCATATCATTCAAGTGCTGGAGCGTCGCAAACAGGATATGACACGTGACGCCGCACGCCTCAAAGCTCGCCAGGAAATCCGCATACGTAAAGCTGACGAGGCATATCAGGACTGGCTGCGTGAACTGCGCGACCGCGCCTATGTCGAGTTGCGGCTGGAAGATAAATTCTGAATTTGCACTTTGCGCTGTGAGTAATTACCTACCACGCATCGCTCTCACCGCAGGTGAACCTGCCGGAATTGGTCCTGATTTGTGTGTGATGCTGGCGCAGCGGCCCCTTCCCGCAGAAATAATCGTCATCGCCGATCAAGCGTTGTTGCAACAACGTGCAGATCTGCTGGGTCTGCCACTCTCCATTCATCATTACCAGCCAAATCAAACAGCAACGCCACATCCTGGCAATGGCACACTTAGTCTGCTGCACAGCCCTTTAAAAGCCGCTGCCACTGCGGGTGTGCTCAATCCCGCCAATAGCGCCTATGTGCTGAAAACCCTCGTTCTTGCTGCTGAGGGCTGCTTGAATCAGCGGTTTGATGCCATGGTGACTGCGCCTGTACACAAAGGCGTGATCAATGATGCCGGCATTGCATTTTCCGGCCATACGGAATTTCTGGCCGAACAAACTGATACGAACAAGGTAGTCATGATGCTGGTAGGTGGCGGCATGCGCGTAGCACTGGCAACGACGCATTTGCCACTAAGCTCGGTAAGCGCAGCTATCACCAAAGATAGTCTGGAAACTACGATTCGCATCCTGCATCGCGACTTACAAAACCGCTTTGGCATTGATTTGCCGCGCATCCTGGTAGCCGGCCTTAACCCCCACGCTGGTGAAGGCGGCTATCTGGGCAAAGAAGAAATCACCATCATCAACCCCGTGCTGGAAAAACTGCGCAGCGAAGGCATGGATTTACAAGGCCCGTTACCCGCAGACACTCTGTTTACACCCCATCATCTCGCCCAATGTGATTGCGTACTCGCCATGTACCACGATCAGGGCTTGCCGGTATTAAAGCACGCCAGTTTTGGTGGCGGTGTCAATGTCACATTAGGTTTGCCCATCATCCGTACCTCAGTGGATCACGGCACGGCACTGGATTTGGCTGGCAAGGGCAATATAGAAATTGGTAGTTTGCTAGCCGCCATTCAATTGGCCATCGAACTCACGCGTACGCGTAAAAAGTCTTGATCAGGGTGTCGATGAAACATATTCCTAGAAAGCGTTTTGGGCAGAACTTTCTAACAGACAAACATATCATCCATAGCCTGGTCGAAGCCATCCGTCCACAGCCTGATGACCTCATGGTGGAAATCGGCCCTGGCTTGGGTGCACTAACTCAGCCGTTGTTAAAGCAGCTCAAACATTTACAAGTAGTCGAACTTGATCGCGATATCGTTGCCTGGATGGAAAACCATTACCCGGCGGGCAGCATCACGATACATAACAAGGACGCGCTCAAGTTCGATTTTTGTGAACTGGGCAAGCAACTCAGAGTAGTCGGCAACCTGCCCTACAACATCTCCACACCGATACTGTTCCACCTGCTGGTCAGTGTGGATCACATCGCCGACATGCACTTCATGCTGCAAAAGGAAGTTGTGGAGCGCATGGTGGCAGCGCCTTCCAACGCCGCATACGGGCGTTTGTCCGTCATGCTGCAATATCGCTTGCATATGGAATACCTTTTTACTGTGCCACCGGAGGCCTTCGAACCCGCACCCAAGGTCGAATCCGCCTTTGTCCGGTTAATTCCTTATGCCACGCCGCCCCATTTGGCCAAGGATGAAGCACTGCTGGCAAAAATTGTCACCGCTGCTTTTGGCCAACGCCGCAAAACCTTGCGTAACACGCTGAAAGACTTGTTGGACGACGCCGGCTTCGCACATCTGCGAATAGATCCGCAATTGCGTGCAGAAAACCTCAGCGTGGCGGATTTTGTTGCCATCGCCAATCACCTCGCCTGATATAATTCCGGCTTCAACAGGGAGTTTTCTAAATGAGATTGATTTTATTAGGTGCCCCGGGCGCCGGTAAAGGTACGCAAGCTACCTACATCAAAGAAAAATTTAATATTCCGCAAATTTCTACCGGCGATATGCTGCGTGCAGCGGTCAAGGCAGGGACTCAGCTTGGCCTGGAAGCCAAGAGATTCATGGATTCCGGCGGCCTGGT